>JBBECD010000091.1:0-33017 GCA_040881995.1 Planctomycetaceae bacterium | reverse complement strand
ATCGATCGTGCCGATTTAAGGAGTTGGGGTGTCCACGAAATGTGAAGCACCTTCGGATTTCACGCATCAGATTTATCATCTGTTTTAATTTGAATAGGTGTAGTCGCAGAAATGTGTTGAACTGCTATGCCAATATTAGCAGATGCCAGCCACCTAATAAGATTCCTGAGCGTTGTCTCCCAATCATTGTCATTTTCGCTGAGCGTTAAGTCCACATCGGATTTGCTGACAATTTGCGCAACGCGTCGTTGTGAAAAAACTCGCGCCCCCGATGAATTCGACATTGCTGTTGTGTCGCAGATATTACGCGCGATTTTTCTGGAAATCGAATCAATTTGATCCTCAGAGATTGCCCCCGCAGAAATTAAGACATAGCCATTCGCAGCAAACAAGTTATATATATCGCAAGCCGTAACGAAAGAATCCATTCTAACCTTACGTGTTTCCAAAAATCCAGGTTCAGAGAATTGTCGTTGCTCTTGTTTCTGAATTTGACGTGCTACTTGAATTATCGGTTCGAGCTCAAAATGGATCATTTTGGGTCGTGTGGACGTTACCATTGACGATGCTGCTACGATTGTCGCTGCCAATTCGGTGAACTCTCTTAACTCGGCTTCTTCATCAATTCCTCTCGTCTCTGACATCAGTTTCAGGTTTTCATTCAAATGTCGGAGAAAGGCCAGGCCGCACCACGATATCCAGGCGAGAAACCCGATCAAAACTGTCCGCGAAACAATTCTGAACCAATCGTTTGCACTTGATATCGATGACGGAACTATAAAAAAAATTATTTTTGCCACCAGAACGAATGCTAGAGAGCATATAGCAAGAATCCATATTCGACGCAAGAAAGCGGAAAGACTGTGCTTGAATCCCGCATTCTCTCTGTACATTGGGGGAAAATGTGTCTGAAAGCGCGACATCATTCCTTGGTTCATTTGGCGGTTCCTTGGACGATTTGTTTCGCCGGACACGTCTTGCACACAAGATTAAACGAGTTCATGAATTTCTTTCGAATGACCCCAATGAACTCAAAGATATCCGATAATGCTGGAAGTGCAGCAATGCTAAAAATTCCAAACGACGCGATAAGTCTAAACCCATGAGCGATCCACTCGTGAATTCCTTGTTCCCCTAAAGAATGGACCAAATAGCCTGCCCCGAAATCCACCACAATCCAAAGCACGAACAACAAAGCATGGAAGAAAACTGCAATCAGAATTTCAGAGGTGTGAAAAAAATGTTCAGCAGCATGGTTCAAGACTCTTTTCCAGCCCATTTTTTTGCCTCGGTACAGTATGTTCTTAAGACCTGATTGGTGTTCATACCATTGAATGGCCAGTATTTACATTAACCATTAACGATTGGAAAGGCAATAATCGATGTGCGGCAGCCAGTGTAATTCCGATTTCAACGTGTTGCAATCGTTTACCGTCTCGCATGAAATCATCGCTGCTAAGCCCCTTTTACTCACGGCTTAATGAAGAGTGAAACTCGCCGCGCCCGTCCTCGCGGCTTCGTACAGGCCATAAACGACTTGCAGAGCTCGCAAGCTGTCGGCTGTAGTCACGGGGGGAGCGGCGAGGCCGGCTGCGCTTCTGACGCAGGCTTGCACGAACGGCGTGTAGCCTTCGGGGGTCATCGGGCCGTCGTAGATTTGCTCCCCTTCGGGTTGACCTTCTTGCCGGCTGACCCAGCGGAGCGGCATCGCTTCGGTAAGTTGCAGTTCCATCCAGCCGAGCGAACCCCACAGGCGGATGTGCGAATGATAGCCTTTGTCGAGATAATATCCCGACGTCAGCGTCCCCAGCGTGCCGTTCTCGAATTGCATTGCGACGGCGGCGGAGTCTTCGACGTCGAGCGGTTGACCGCCCACGTTCGCCGTGAAACCGGCGACCTTCTTGATCGACGATTTTTCGAGGTACATCGCCAGATCGAGCCAGTGAATCCCCAGCCAGATGAGATGCCCCCCTCCGCCGCGCGACTTGTGAGCGTACCACTGCTGGTGATACTCGGGCCGCGTCAGCCGGGTCTGGTCGGCGACGAGATGGAGTTCCATGCCGAAGATATTCCCCATCGCTCCCGCCTCAAGCAGTTTCTTCGCAGCGATAATCGCGGGATGCAATCGATTGGCGAAGGCCAGCATCACGTTGAGATGTTTCGAGTCGGCGAGCTTTGCGACGGCGGCGAAATCTTCGATGCGGACGCACGCCGGCTTCTCGGCAAGCACGTGAGCCCCCGCTTCAAGGGCTTGTGCGATGTACGAGGGAGCAACCTTCGCCTCCATGCTGACGAGCGCCATCTTCGGTTGCTCGTTTTGCCAGAGTTCGGCCGCGCTGGCGTAGACCTTCTTGAGTCGATCGCCGAGTTGCTGCCGCGCCGGTCCCTCGGCGTTGCCGTCAGGGTCAGCGAGCACGACGGATTCGACTTCCGCGGACGCGGCAAGCCCGGCGTAGTACGCACCCAGATGCGCGCCGCCGGCATGAGTGATCAGGGCGACGGGAATTTTATCGGGCATGGGAGTTCCTATTTGTCGAGGGTCCAGAGTCCAGGGTCCAGGGCCAGAGAAGACGGTGTATATTCCACCCCATTATGCGATGCCGCAAGCGGCCTGCAATAGTAACGGCCATTCTGACTCATCCTTCATCCTTCATCCTTCGATTTCAAAACTTCTTGCTCAACGTTACGTTTTTCGACGGGAACTGGAAGCCGGGGCCGAGGCCGCGGGCGATGACGGCGACGACGATTTCTTCGGCCCGGGCATCGCGGAAGAGCCTCGCGATTTGATGGGCCGTCGTGCCGGTTGTGAGGACGTCGTCGACGAGCAGCACTCGGCGTCCCTTCCAGACCGACCCGCCGCGCAGCCGAAAGGCGCCGCGGAGGTTCTTGCGCCGTTTCGACGGAACGAGAGTCGACTGCGGAATCGTCCGCCGGGTCTTGACGACGGCGTGACGATCGCACATCACGCGCAGCCGATTTGCGAGAACGTCGGCGATCGACCCTTGTGCCGATTCCGTCCGAAACAACCGTTGCCACCAGTGAACCGGAACCGGTATCGCGGCGTCGAACGGTTCTCGCAAAAGATCAGCGCCGCGGGTTTGCCATAACAGCTCGGCGAGATTCATCGCCAGAGCGCGCCCGTCATTCTGCTTGGCTTTAATGCAGGCCAGCCTGAGACGATCGGTGTAAACGCCCAGGCTGATGATCCGGGAAAACGCGAAGCGGTCGTCGCGACAATGAATGCACGTCCGGCTCGTGCCCAGAAACGCACCGACCGGGGCGTCGCATCGGCTGCATCGCGCAAAAACCGGTTGCGACAACGCGCCGCGGCAATCGCCGCAGAAGTCGAGCGAATCGGCCGCAACTTCGACGGGCGATTCAACGTGTGACTCGTGTGCGTCGCCGACATTGGCTCTGCAGAGCGGACACGTCGGCGGGTAGATAAACTCCCAGGCCGAGCGTCGCAGCAGGCCGGCGTTTCGCCTAAGATGCGTCAGAATTGCTGCGCCGTTACTCACGCGTTTTCCTTTGAGGCTACGAACACCGACGATGAATTCTTCCGGTTCATCATACCCGACTTCACGACCGAGTCCAGCCGTCGGCGAGACGTCCGCCGACGGCCGGCCGATCGTGATCGTCGGCGGCGGACTCGCCGGTTTGGCAGCGGCGTCGGCGTTGTCGCAACATCGGCTGCCGGTGACGTTGCTGGAATCGCGCCCCCGGTTGGGAGGCCGAGCCAGTTCCGTCGTCGACGCCTCAACCGAGATGCTGATCGATACCTGTCAGCACGTCGCGATGGGCTGCTGCACGAACTTTTTGCAGTTCTGCAAGCAGTTGAATGTCGCGCATTGTTTTTGCACCGCGAAGCAATTGAATTTCGTCGCGCCCGACGGAACCATCGTGCCATTCGCGGCATCGAAGCGACCGGCGCCGCTGCATTTGACAAACTCGTTCATGAGACTGCCGTATCTGACGATGCATGAAAAATGGCAGCTCGCGACCGGAATTCGGCGGCTGGTGAAACTCACCGAACAAGCCGCGGCGGATTTGTCGTTCGCCGATTGGCTTGAGCGGAATCATCAACCGTCGGCCGTCGTCGAGCGATTCTGGAACGTCGTACTGGTAAGTGCACTGAGCGAATCGTCCGAACGCATCAGCACGAAGTACGCCCGGCAGGTGATCGTCGAAGCCTTTCTGCGCAACCGCAACGGGTGGCAAGTGTATCTCCCGGTCCAGCCTCTCGCCTCCATTTACGATGCGATGGTGCGCGAACTCCAATCGCGCGGCGTGACGATTCGTGTGCAGTCGGGCGTGCAGCACCTCGAAACCGCGGATGATCACATCGCCGCCGTCGTATTGCGAGACGGTACGCGCGTGCCGTGCGCGGACTGCATACTGGCGGTGTCGTTCGATCGCGTCGAGAATCTGCTCCCCCACGTGCTCCGCGATCACCCGGAGATGCGAGGCATCAAAGAGCTTCAAGCATCGCCGATATCGAGCGTGCATATCTGGTTCGATCGTCCGATCTGTGACTTGCCGCATGCGGTCATCGTCGACCGGTTCAGTCAGTGGATGTTCAACCGCACGCTGATTCATGCGTCGGGCGATGCGTCGATGCCGTCTCCCATGAGATCGGACGACCTCGCTGCGAGTCACTATTATCAAGTCGTGATCAGCGCGAGCCGCAACGTGGTGGAACTCGATTCGGAAGCGGCGATCGGCCGCGTCCTCGACGATCTGCGCGATATCTGGCCGGCGGCGAGGTCGGCACGGGTGTTGCAGTCGCGATTGATGACCGATCATCGCGCCGTTTTCTCGCCGCTGCCGGGAATCGATCGCCATCGTCCGTTGCAGCAGTCGCCGATCGCGAATTTGCAGTTCGCCGGCGATTGGACGCGGACCGGCTGGCCGGCGACGATGGAGAGCGCGGTCCGTAGCGGCTTTCTGGCGGCGGAGAACATTCTGCGGCGGCGAGGCGGCGACTACGGACGCATCGTTCAGCCCGGCTTGCCGACCGCGCGACTGGGAAAATGGCTGTTGGGACTGTAAACTTCGGCAGACGCGTGACGATTGCCCGCGACGTCGCGAATCGCCGTTCCTTTTCCGAATCCCTGCTGCGTTTCAAACGATCCCACCCATATGCTGAAAAAAGTTTTGGAGATCGCGTTACTGCTGTCGGCTCTGACAGTCATCGGAACCGTGGGACTGCGCCTCATCGAACAGGCGCCGTGGTTCGATTGCCTGTACCTCGCCGTGGTCACGCTGACGACCGTGGGATATGGAGAAACCATCCCGCTCAGCACCGCGGGGAGAACCTTTATTATGGTTTTTCTCATCCTCGGTCTCGGGACATTTACATTCAGCGCGTTTACGCTGGGACAGCTATTGGTGAGTTACGAGTTTCGGTATCTGTGGGAAAGGCGGCGCATGAACAAAGAGATCGACAAGTTATCGGGACACTACATCGTCTGCGGCAAGGGACGGATGGGAACGACCATTTGCGAATACCTGGCGACGCACGACAAGGATTTCGTGGTCGTCGACAAAGATCAAGAGTTGCTGCATGACATGAGCCAGTCGCGCGGGTGGTTATACATCGAGGGAGATGCCACCGACGACCACGTGCTGCAGTGCGCGGGAATCGAACGGGCGCAGGCCTTGGCGACCGTGCTACCCACCGACGCCGATAATGTCTACGTCGTGCTCTCCGCGAGATTGCTCAATGGTGCGCTGCCGCTCATCGCGCGGGCCAGCGATGAAAAGGCGATCGAAAAGCTGACGCGTGCCGGCGCCACACGGGTCATCAGCCCCTTCAGCAGCGGCGCGGTGAAGATGGCTCGTTTCATGCTGCACCCGAGCATCGAGGATTTTCTCGAAATCGCCGACGAAAACGGAAACGAACTGCAACTCGCCGACGTGCTGATCCAATCCGAAAGCCCGCTCGTCGGCAAGAAGCTGATGGAGACCGACTTCGCGAAAAAGGGAGTGATGATCATCGGCATCCGCCGGACCAACGGACAACGGCTGATTCCGCCTCCGGGCTCGGCGATTATTCAAGCGGGAGACAGCTTATATGCGTTCGGCAGCACGGTCGCCGTCAACGAGATGATCAACGCTTCGGACAAGGGTTAATGTCCCGAGTCGCGCTTGATGAAACCGCCGGACGAGATTGTCACCATTTTCTGCGAGCGACTGAATCGCCCGGCTGGCTTCTCCGTTCGCCGCACGGAAGTCATTGGCACCGAGGCGGTTGTGCCGACAAAGACGGCTCACAAAATTCTCGAAAACCGAGGTTGACGCATTTGGGAAAATGGAATATCGTTCCGCCCGCACGGCAACAATCCTCATTCGAGACAGTCCGAATCGCAATTTTTTCTCGAACTCCCCTTCACGCAAATCGATCGTTCGATTATAAGAGGGCCCTCTTCGACATCAGGTCCGTCCGCGAACGTCCGTTACCCTTCCTCGATCACCATTTTCGCTCCGCAGTGCTCGTTCATTCGCGACGCGTTCAACTCCCTTTTCTTACGTACCAGCGTTGATCACCATCCACGCCCTGTTCGCATTCATTCGGTGTAACGCCGCTTGATGTTTCGCCTGTTCCGGTCTGCTATCGCCCCCGGAAGTAGCTGGAGTCCTTCGCCCCCCTGGGACCCGCTGCTTCCGGGTTTTTTTGCGCGCGGAGGAAACGGCGGTGAACTTCGCCCGTTTCGGCCGACGGCATGAATCGAGCGAATGACGGCGAGCTTATCGGCGATGGAAACATGACGCGGCAGATAGTCGGTCACCGACATCCCCGGCACTGACGTCGCAATCGTCGAGAACGGCCCGCGAATTTCTTCGGGCTGCTCGGGCTTGGGATCGTACGTATCGATCTGCGACGGTCCGCCCGCCATCCAGAACAGAGAATGACCGCCGTCTGCTTGTCGGCGCCGCCGGGAAGCAGGCCGTCCCCCGTCTCGCGGGCTTCGAGAATCCGCGGCAATGTGAGTCCGCCGAGTCCCAGCGAACCGATTTTCAAAAACCCGCGGCGAGAAACGCCATCGCACAGCTTGTGTTCACTGCCGCGCAGTTCGAACATGGTGGGACTCCGGGGACAATCGTTTTAATTCGCAGTCAACACCGCGAACTTGCGATGACCATTTTTTCTCCGAAGATAACAGTGTAGTCTATCACACATGAACCAATCAATTGTCAATGTTTGACAGAGTTAAGCAATTAAAAAAGAGGTCATACGGAAACCCTCGACAATTTTTTCCTCAAAGCCTTTGAACAAATTTCCAGACTTTGTTAACATTCTGGATTAGAAAAGGAGAACTCAATGACAACTGTCGTAACAAGTGGCCATCGGAGTTCGTTTCACGAGGTTTCTTGCCGCCCTTTTTTAAGATGGGCCGGTTCAAAACAGCTTCTTCTGGCAAAATTTGCTCCATATTTACCAAAGTCATTCGGGACATATTTTGAACCCTTTCTCGGATCAGGAGCATTGTTTTTTCAATTACAGCCACGAACGGCGAAGCTGAGCGATCTATGCTCAGATGTCATTCACACGTTTTGTGCCGTCAGAGA
Source organism: Planctomycetaceae bacterium (assembly GCA_040881995.1). GTDB lineage: Bacteria > Planctomycetota > Planctomycetia > Planctomycetales > Planctomycetaceae > JAQCEJ01. The sequence goes on along the minus strand of JBBECD010000091.1, from coordinate 25,448 downwards.
TAATGTCAATTCGGTTTCTTCGTACATCGCACGACTTTCTGTAAACCGCGAAACATATTATGACGTTCGAGCGAAACGAGCTCGCGGACGTCTAAAACGTGCAGCTGAATTCATCTACCTTAATCACACTTGCTGGAACGGGCTTTACCGCGTTAACCTGAATGGAGATTTCAATGTTCCGTTTGGAAATCCCAAGACCACGCGATTATTGGACACTGAAAATCTACGACGATGTTCAGTCGCGCTGAATGCTGCGAGAACTTCAATTGAGTGCCAAGATTTCGAGGCTGCCGTGAAATCGGCGACGAAAGGGGATTTTGTATACTTCGACCCGCCATATGTAACCGGTCATAATAATAATGGTTTTATTGAATATAATGAATACATTTTCTCGTGGTTGGACCAACAGAGATTGGCTGATGTTTGTCGTATGCTCAGAAATCAAGGTGTATTTGTATTAGTCTCAAACGCCTGTCACGAACCACTTCTTAAACTTTATGATGGGTTCGATGTAATTAAAATCGAACGTTCCTCAACGCTCGCGGCTGACAAGACGAAACGTCACCGTATCACTGAAGCGTTAATCATAGGTGATCCTAAAGGTCGATCGAACACACTTCCCACAAGTCGAAGGTCTGCTTTCCGTGGCTGAGAATGTAACACTTATCGACCCCCGACGTCTTGAGCGGAGCCCAGATAATCCGCGACTAATATTTCGTCAAGACGAACTAGAGCAATTGGAACAAAGTATCAAAGAAAACGGAATTCTTGTCCCATTAACGATTTACAAGGACAGAAACAAATATATTCTTTTGGACGGCGAACGTCGCTGGCGGTGCGCCCTGAAACTTGGACTGGAATCTGTTCCGGTTATCGTGCAGCCAAAGCCAGATCGCATGCGTCGCATCATGATAATGTTTGCCACGCACAAAGCGAGAAAGGACTGGGATCCTTTACCGACCGCCTTAAAGCTCGCTGACTTGGAGTCGGAATTCTTGCACCGGTTTGAACGACTGCCAAATGAGAAAGAGCTTTCTGGCATTGCTTCGATTTCTCGCGGCGAAGTTCGACGTCTTAAAAAACTCTTGAATCTACCAGAAGAATTTAAGAAAGAACTTATGCTCGAATTAGAACTGCCGAGATCGGAACAACGACTTACAGTCGATCAAGTACTCGAGACTACAAAGGGTGCAGAAGCGTTAAGGAAACGAGAAGTTATTGATGAACAAGAGGAAAATAATCTAAGTCGGGCCATCGTTCACAAGTTTAAGCGGGGGCTGATTAAGAGCACCGTTGATCCGCGTAAGCTCGTACGGATTGCCCGCGCAGTTGAACGTAACGAACTTGAGAAGCGGACCGCGAGGCGTGTTGTGATGCGGTTGATTGACGACGAGTCGTACACAATCGATCAAGCCTTTAGCGCCACCGTTGAACAAGCTGATTACCAGTACGGCACTAGACAACTTGCAGATCGAGTTCAAGCCCGCCTGCGGGAGATTGAAAAAGGCAATCAAGGCATCTCACCGCAATTAGCAAATGTTCTTCGGCAACTGGCGGCACAGATTAAGAAACTCCTGTGAGTGGAATATGGCGTCCGTACGCTTCAATACAATTTCATCGGATTTGCAAGCCCTTGCTGAAGCTGTATTCCATCACTACAGAGGCCTGGGGTATGTTGTAAAGGTAGAGCCAACGGATATTGAATTGCCTTATTCACCTGCCTTACGATGCAAGCGCGGACAGACAACAGTGATAGTAGAAGTCGGAAAGGAAGAAGCTCTTGCACGAGTGCAGCAATGGATTTCATTTTGCCGATCTGCGGGAAAGGATATGCAACTGTGTCTCGTATTTCCCGCATCATATGAAATAAAAGAATCCGTCAGAACCAACTTAGCTGATCTCGGCGTCGGTATACTAAAAGAATCTGGAAAGTTGCTGGCCAATGTCTTGCCGTCCAGCGACCTTGCAATCAACGTTGAGTTACCCAAGCTGTCTGACTGCAATCAACGTGCAAGAACACTGTTAGGCCCTGCTTACGAAAAATTTTCACGGAAGGATTGGCGGGTGGGATTTGAGGAGGCGTGCCTCGCACTCGAGAGCCTCTCTCGAAGTAATCTGAAAAAAGGTATCGCGGCGGGCCGAATATCCCTAATGGGAAAGATGAAGCCATTGATCTTGTCCCATTTGGAAATCGATAAAGGAACGATGGGAAAGTTGTCCCTATGGTACTCAATGATTGTGAGCCCACGACAAATTGAATCGGTGTTGGGAAAAGCATTGAAAGCAGTATTCAAGGATCGAAACAAGATCATTCACCGAAAACATACATCATCGACGGAGAAAACAGTTCGCGCCCGAGTTGGTACCCACATGTGGACGATCGTAAATGCCATTCGAATTGCGACTTCTTAAGAACCCTGTCGATCCGGTGAGTTAACTGAAGACGAACACTGACAATTCACGCCAGCATATCGCGCACCACATGCCCTTTCACGTCGGTCAAACGAAAATCGCGGCCCTGGTAGGGGAATGTCAGTCGCTTGTGGTCGATCCCCAACAGGTGCAGCATCGTGGCGTGCAGATCGTGCACGTGGACGATGTTGACGGCCGAGTTGTAACCGAGTTCGTCGGTCTCGCCGTACGTCATGCCGCCGCGGATGCCGCCCCCCGCGAGCCACATCGAAAACGAACGGATGTGATGATCGCGGCCGACCGCTCCCTTGTTCGATTGGGCCATCGGCGTGCGTCCGAATTCGCCTCCCCAGATGATGAGCGTCTCATCGAGCATGCCCCGCTGCTTGAGATCGTTGACCAGCGCAGCCGTCGGTTGATCGACCAACTTCGAGCAGATCGTCATGAAGTCGGTGAGGTTGTTGTGATGATCCCAGCCGCGATGATAGAGCTGAATGAACCGCACGCCGCGCTCGGCGAGTCGGCGAGCCAGCAAACAGTTGCCGGCGAACGTGCCGTCGTTGCCTTCGGTGCCATACATGTCGAGAATATGCCGCGGTTCGTCGGAGACATCCATCAGTTCGGGGACGCTCATCTGCATCTTGAACGCCATTTCGTACTGGCTGATGCGGGTGTCGATCACCGCGTCGGCAAGCGTTTCATTTCGAAATCGATTCAACTCCTGCACGGTGGAAATGACGTCGCGCTGACCGTCGCGGCTGATTCCCGGCGGGTTTCGCACGTACAACACCGGGTCGCCGGTCGAATTGAATTTCACCCCCTGAAATCGGCTGGGCAGAAATCCGCTGTGCCAATGCCGCGTCGAAATCGGTTGCGGGTTGCGGCCCCCTTTTGATGTAAGCACAACGAAGCCCGGCAGGTCGTGCCCCTCGCTGCCGATGCCGTAGGTGATCCACGACCCCATGCTCGGCCGGCCGGAGATCGACGTGCCGGTGTTCATCACGGTGTGAGCGGGGTCGTGATTGATCTGGTCGGTCTGCATCGAACGAATGATGCACATGTCGTCGGCGATCGTGCCGAGATGCGGAAAGTATTCGGAGATTTCCTGCCCCGATTCGCCGAACTTCTGAAACTTACACATCGCCCCGAGGCACGAGAGCGACTGCCCTTGAAGCTGCGCGATCGGTTGGCCTTTGGTGAATGTTTCGGGAAACGGCTCCCCATTCAGTCGGGCGAGTTCGGGTTTGTAGTCGAACGTCTCAAACTGCGACGGCCCGCCGGACATGTAGAGAAAAATGACGCGTTTGATCCGCGGCGGATGATGAAACGTTTTTAGTATCCCCTCGGTGCGATCGATGTCCGTTGGACTTTTTTCAGCGGCATGTCCGAACAGCGACGGATTGAGCAGCGATGAGAGCGCCAGTGCGCCCATACCGGCAGACGATCGCCCGAGAAACGCCCGGCGATTGTGTAAACGAAGGAATTCGTCGTTCATAATTTCCCCTCGTTCCCAAGCTCCTGCTTGGAACGCAAATCTTCGAAGCTCCGCTTCGTTTGTGTGCCACTGGCGGCTCGTCCGCCAGTGCTCTGACTATGGGCAAAAAGACACACTGGCGGACAAGCCGCCAGTGGCACCCGAGAAAATCAATACCTCGTTATCGTCTCATTCAAGTTAAAAATTGCCCGCGCGACGCTCGTCCATGCGGCGAGGTCGAGGATGTTGATGTCATTGGGTTTCGGGGTAAGTCCGACGGTCAACAATTCTTCCGCCGCCGCGGGGTTTTGTTCGTATCGTTCATGTTCCCGCTTCCATAACACAGCGAGCGATTTCAATTCGCGCAACTCGGGTTCTCGCGAGAGGACGGTGCGGAACCCAAAGCGAAGACGGCCGTCGAGCGAATCCCCTCCCTCGCGGATCGTTCGCACGGCGAGCATTCTCGCCGCTTCAATCGACGACGGATCGTTCAACATCACCAATGCCGACAACGGCGTGTGCGAGACCGGGCGGTCGGCGGTGCATTCCTCGCGGCTGGGGGCATCAAACGCAATCAGCGCGGGATGCAGATACGTCCGCTGCCAATGCACGTACACGCCCCGGCGGTATTGCCGCTCGCCGGTATCGGAAACGTATTCCCGCTCGGGGAAGTTCAGGTACGCATAATAACCGGCGGGCTGATACGGCCGCGCGCTGACGCCGCCGAGCCGCTCGACGAGCAGTCCGCTGGTGGCGAGCATCACGTCGCGGACGTGCTCGGCGTCGATCCGCTGCCGATGCTGCCGGGCGAGCATACGATTTTCCGAATCGAGTTCGCGGAGTTCTTGCGTCGGCGTCGACGACAACCGATATGCCGATGACGTCACCATCAATCGCAACACGTGTTTCACGTCCCAACCCGAATCGCGAAACTCCGCGGCGAGCCAGTCGAGCAATTCGGGATGCATCGGGCGGTCTCCCTGCGAGCCGAAGTCGTCGAGCGTGCGGACCAGCCCTTTGCCGAAGGCGATTTTCCAGAGGCGATTGACCATCACCCGCGACGGCAGCGGATTTTCGCTGCTCATCAGCCACGTCGCAAGATCCTCGCGATTGATCCGACGCAAGGCATCTCCGGTCTGCTGATAGGCGGGCAGAAACGAGGGGACGGCGGGCGCGACGACTTCGCCCGTGCTGTCGAGCCAGTTGCCGCGCGGCAGGATGCGCATCTTGCGCGGCTCGGCGGAGACCGTCGCAATCGTGAAACGCACGGACTTTAAGAATTCCGCTTTCTGTTGTTCGAGCGATTCGATCTGCTTCGCAACTTCCTCCGACGACGCGGCGGCTTTCAGCGCGGCGATCTCGGTGTCGAACCGTGCCATCTGCTCGGCTTGTTTCGTTGTCGGCACGGCGAGTTCGGCGGCGGGATTCCCGACACCCTGTTCACGCACGTCGGCAAAGAACGCCGCCAGGCCGTAAAAATCGTGCATTATCATCGGGTCGAATTTGTGGTCGTGGCACTCGGCGCAGCCGAACGTCAACCCCAGCCAGACGAGCGACGTCGTCCGCACGCGGTCGGCGGCATATTTGGCGAGATATTCCCCGGCCTGCGCCCCGCCTTCGATCGTCGTCATCCCCAGCATGTTGTAACCCGAGGCCACCTTTTGCCACAGCGTCGCATCGGGGAGCAGATCGCCGGCGAGCTGCTCGCGCGTGAATTGGTCGTACGGCAAGTTCGCGTTGAACGCATTAATCACATAGTCGCGATACGGCGAAATCGAACGCTCCTGATCGCCGTGATAACCGACGGTGTCGGCGTACCGCACCGCATCGAGCCATTGCACGGCGAGACGTTCGCCGAAGTGCGGCGAAGCCAACAGTCGATCGACGACTTTTTCGAAGGCATCGGCGTCGGTGTCGTTGACGAAGTCGTCCACTTCCTCGGGAGTCGGCGGCAGTCCGAGCAGGTCAAAATAGACGCGGCGAATCAACGTGACGCGATCGGTTTCATCCGCCGGTGTGATGTGCTCCTCTTCCCAGCGGGCCAGCAGAAACGCATCGATCGGGTTGCGCATCCAATCAGAGTCTTGTACCCTCGGCGGCAGGGATCGAACGATCGGCTGAAACGACCAATGTCCCTCCCATTCGGCCCCCTCGGCGACCCATCGTTCGAGGATTTCAATTTCTCGCGCGGTCAGCGGTTTCCCCTCCCCCGGCGGCGGCATCCGTTCGTCGCCTGTGGAGCGAATGCGGCGAATGAGTTCGCTGCCGTCAAGATTACGGGGAATCACGACTCCGGTCGACTTTTCGTCGGCCGAACCGAGCAATCCCTCACGGGTATTGAGACGCAGGTCGGCTTGCCGTTGCTTCTCATCGGGGCCGTGACAGGTGAAACATTTATCCGAAAGAATCGGCCGCACGTCGCGATTGAAACGGATGGCAAGCGAGTCGGCTGATTCAACCGCGACGGGCGAAATCAGAATCATTGCGAGTACGGAAATGCGAACTGCCCTGCGAAACACCAGCATGGATTCTTCCATTCAAAGGCAAAATTTGGAACCCATCAAGTATAAGCGATCGGTTGGAGTGAGAGCAAATCGCAACGGGGAAGGAGAACGTCCGCAATGGCACGGCAGCAACTCGCCAGCATGCCAAAAGACGAAGCGAAGGAACAGGAGAAACACCCTACCGAGGATCAGCGTTGCGATTCCACCAATAGTCCGTTACGGCAGAGCCAAGCAAGACAGCGTGAATGACAGCGGCGACGGAAGCCACACCGAACATGATCCAATGAGTGACGGGTTGAGACGGATTTTTGAGCAGAACGGCCAATGTCAAACCGCAGATCGTTATCACAGTTAGCAAGCTGAATGCTCGCTCCTTCATTGTGCTTTCCGTGCTCCTAAAGGCTGTTGCCCGGTCAAAGCGATAATGGGATTCGGGGTTTCCCCATCCTGCATCTTTCAACTCGCCGGCAATTTTCTGCAAGGCGTCAATTGTCGCTTTCGTGGCCATGTTAGAGCCTCTCAATCAGTTTGAGGACCAGCAGAAACACCATTTGCTTCGAATCATCGTCATCGAAACTATCGGCAAACGCTATCAGTTCTGGAAGTGATTCAAGGCTGATATTCTCTCTTCGCAGTTTTGCAACCTGCCCTATAGGAAAAATGATCCCAGTTTCAATAATTGCACCGAGAACCGCACAATCGACCCGTTGGAGCGCTCCAGCAACGACGAAAAGGACGATGCCGGCAATGAACAACGATCCGAGCATGATTCCATAACCGATTTCGTGAAGTCGGTTGCGTTTCGTCGCAACTCGGATCGCCTCTAAAGCCTCTCGCGCTGGACTTGGATTGTCAATCGGTGTTTTTGCCATTCAGAAATAATGATGCAAATCAACTGAACATTCAACCTTGGAAACGGGCGAATGCATGTAATCATGTATTCATGTCATTGTGTTGCCGAACGTCTTGTTGTTTCTTGAATGTTGTCGGCGGGAAAGTGCGCAGCGCAGAGATCAATAATCGGGCTAACGGCGTCGGCAGGTTCGTTTGCGTTCTCACGGACACCACACTAGCATAAGCAATGCTCAGAGAAAAATCGGTTTCGGAGACGCTGATCTGCCGCCGGCGCTTTCGAATTCATACGTTCACAATCATTTTCACCGCCGATTAAAGCACCACCAGAGGAGCCTCAGCCATGGATTTGCCCATGAATTTCGCCACGAAATGCCTGCACGCCGGTCAGGTTCCCGACCCGGCGACCAACTCGCGGGCCGTGCCGCTGTATCAGACGACCTCGTACGTCTTCAACAGCACCGACCACGCCGCGAGATTGTTCGGACTGCAAGAGTTCGGCAATATCTATACGCGGCTGATGAACCCCACGACCGACGTGCTCGAAAAACGGCTGGCGCAGCTCGAAGGGGGGAGCGGCGCTCTCGCCGTCGCCTCCGGTCAGGCGGCGGAATCGCTGGCGATTTTGAATATCTGCCAGGCCGGCCAGAACATCGTCTCGTCGACGAGTCTGTATGGCGGAACCTACAACCTGTTTCACTACACATTCCCCAAATTCGGCATCGGCGTGAAATTCGTCGAGCAAAGCGACCCCGAAAACTTCCGCAAGGCCATCGATGATAAAACCCGTTGCTTGTACGTCGAAACGATCGGCAACCCGCGGTGTGACGTTCCCGATTTCGATGCCCTCAGTGCGATCGCTCACGAAAAAGGTATTCCGCTGATCGTCGATAACACGCTCGCTTCTCCCGCGCTCTGCCGGCCGTTCGAACATGGGGCCGACGTCATCGTGCACTCGTGCACGAAATTCATCGGCGGGCACGGCACCTCTATCGGCGGAGCGATCATCGAAAAAGGGGACTTCCCGTGGAACAACGGCCATTTTCCGGAGATGACCGAACCCGACCCGAGCTACCACGGCCTTAAATTCTGGGACGCCCTCGGTGCGATGCACATCGCCTACATCATCAAATGCCGCGTGCAAGGACTCCGCGACCTCGGCCCCGCGATGAGCCCGTTCAACGCATTTCTGTTTCTGCAAGGATTGGAGACATTGCACCTGCGGATGCAACGGCACAGCGAAAACGCCCTCGCCGTCGCTGAGTTTCTCAAGTCGCATGCGAAAGTCTCGTGGGTGAATTACACGGGACTCGAAGACCACCCGAGTTACAAGCTCGGCAAAAAATATCTCTCCAACGGCTGCGGCGCGGTCTTTGGCTTCGGCATCAAGGGGGCAACGTCGACACAGCAGCGTGAGAACGGCGTGAAGCTCATCAACAGCGTGAAGCTCTTCTCGCACCTGGCGAACGTCGGCGACAGCAAATCGCTGATCATCCACCCCAACAGCACGACGCACCAGCAGTTAAGCGAAGAAGAACAGAAAACAACCGGCGTCACGCCCGATTTCGTGCGGTTGTCGATCGGCACGGAAGATGTGAAGGATATTATTGGGGATTTGAAACAGGCGCTGGAGCAGGTGTGAAAGAAAAGGCAGCAGGCTGAAGCCTGTACTCCTACGAAAGAAGGTTCACAACACCCCCTTCGTCGACGGCACCCCCGTCTGACGTGGGTCGATGCTGACTGCGTGTCTCAGCGCCCTGCCGGCTCCTTTGAACATCGCTTCCGAGATGTGATGGCTGTTGTGGCCGTGGTGCTGGATGAAGTGCAGGTTCATCAGCGCATTCGATGAGACCGCCTGCCAGAATTCCTGCACGAGCTGCGTGTCGAACTCGCCGATTTTTTCGGTGGGGAACGACGCCTGATACACGAATACCGCCCGGCCGCTGAGGTCGAGGGCGGTCGTCACCAGCGTCTCTTCCATCGGCAGAATCATCGACCCGTACCGCGTGATCCCCTTCTTGTCGCCGATCGCTTCGAGAACCGCCTTGCCGAGGCAGATGCCGACGTCTTCGACGGTGTGATGATGATCGACGTGCAAGTCCCCCTGGGCTTCAATCGTCAGATCGAACAGCCCATGCTTGGCGAACAGCGTGAGCATGTGGTCGAAGAACCCGATGCCGGTGCTGATGGTTGATTGTCCGGTGCCGTCGAGATCGAGCGTGAGCGTGATATTCGTTTCGCCCGTTTTGCGGGTGAGTGTCGCCGTTCGCGGCATGGAGTTCTCCATAAATTTCTCCCCGTCATTGACGGGGGGCTAAAAGAGGTTCAAACGATTTCCTTCAGTGCAGCCAGCAGCGCGTCGAGTTCGGCGTCGGTGCCGATGGTGATCCGCAGGCCGTCAAAGAGTTTGCCCTGCATGGAGGAGACATCGGGAAATTTCATGTAGCGGATCAGGATTTTTCGCTGTTTCAGCGCTTCGTAGATTTTCTGATGTTCGCCGGTCGGTCGCGTCGTCCAGATGAAGTTGGCTTGGCTGGGAGTGACCTCGAAACCGAGTGCCGTCATCGCTTCGGTGAGCCTTTTCCGCGACGTGCGAATTTTGCGGGCGTTGTTTTGCATCCATGCCTGATCGGTGATCGCCGCCGTCGCCGCCGCCAGCGCCAGCGTATCGCAGTTATAGCTGTCCTTTACCTTTCGCATCTCGGTGATCAAATCGGGATGTGCGACCGCATAACCGAAACGCAGACCGGCGAGACTGTACGCCTTGCTGAACGAGTGCGTCATCACCAGTTGCCGGTTCAGCGGGGTTGTGAGCAATTCGCCGCGGTCGGGAGAATCGGCGAAATCGCCATAGGCACCATCGAGCACGAGGACTCCGCTGGGAGGCACGAGCGGGGTCAATTCGTCGTGCGACCAGAATGTTCCCGAGGGTGAATTGGGATTCGGAATCAGCACGAGTTTGCTCCGCGCGACGATCTCGCGCGATTTCGCCGCATCGAACGACCAGTCGGGTAACAACGGCAACCGTTCGTGTTTGCCCCCTTGCAGGTCGGTTAGCGTTTCGTACAGAATGTAACTCGGATACGGGGAGGCCACGAGTTCGCCGGGGTCGACGAATGTCCGCAGCAGAATCGTAAGATTCTCGTCGCTGCCGTTGGCAGGGAGAATCCACTCGGGGTCGACCTGATGCAGCTTCGCCGCGGCTTGACGGAATTTCGTCCCGAGGGGGTCGGGATAGATATTCAATCGCCCATGAATCGCCGCTTCGAGGGCTTCGATGACCCGCGGCGAGCAGGGATACGGGTTTTCGTTGGTGTTAAGCTTGATCCAGCCGGTTTCCTGCGGCTGTTCGCCGGGGACATAACCGGCAATGCGAGCAACATCGGGCCTGGCAAAATTCATGGGAGCGGAGTTTCTGAGTGGTACGCAACTTTGTAAAAACGTAGCGGGTGGCACGCCCTTCGAAAGTTCAGGGCGTGCCACCCTAGATGCAGATCGTAGAGAGTGATTCTCCGTTTCCCGTCGAGCGGAGTCAATTGAAGCAGCCGATTTTTGCGAATACAACCCAACTTGGGATGACAACGACGGTAAGCTACAGGTTCGCCAATGCACGATTAATCGGGCCAGACGCCGCGGAAGACTGCTTCGGCTGGACCGGTCATCCAGACGACACCATCGTCTTTCCATTCGATGCGCAAATCGCCCCCCGTCATGTGACAGAGGACGCGGCGCGAGAATCGCCCCGACAGCACACCCGCGACGACGACGGCACAGGCCCCGGTGCCGCACGCCAGTGTGATTCCGCTGCCCCGCTCCCAGACTTTTACACGACATTCCTCGGCGGAAATTCGCTCGACGAATTCGACGTTCGTTCTCTGCGGGAAGGCATCGTGATGTTCGATCACCGGACCGAAATGTGCGACCTCTTCGTCCGTCCAACTGTCGGCGAAGAAGACGCCATGCGGATTGCCCATCGACAGCGCCGAGACGGTCAACTCGTACTCGTCGATCATCAGCGGCACATCGAGCGGCGGATCACCGGGGAGCAGTGTCGGTATTTTTTCCGCGCGGAGAATCGGCGTTCCCATTTCGACGGTAACGCCGGTTACTTTGCCACGGTCGACGCGGATGTGATTCGTCAGCACGCCGCGTTTGGTTTCGATGCGGATATTCTCCGCATCGACTCGACCACAGTCGTACAAATACCGGGCCACGCAGCGGATGCCGTTGCCGCACATCTCGGCTTCGCTGCCGTCGGCGTTCCACATTCTCATGCGGGCATCGGCGCTGGTCGAGGGTTCGATGAGAATGAGTCCATCGGCCCCGACACCGAAATGCCGATCGCTGATCGCCACTGCGAGTTTCGCAGGATCAGCCGGCGCGGGCTGATCGAAGAGATCGACATACACGTAATCGTTCCCGGCTCCCTGCATTTTAACAAACCGCATCGGCATCCTCAATTGTGAAATGTCGAATGTCGAAACCCGAATGACGAATCAAATCCGAATGTCCGAATGTCCAAATGACGAAGAGAAAGGCTCCCTCGCTTGCGCTTCGGGCTAGTACGAAAAATTGGCGGCCAGCTTTCCTCGTTCCCATGCTCCGCTTGGGAACGCAAGGTCTTCGAAGCTCTGCTTCGTCTTTTAGCCCCCGGTCAATGACCGGGGGGTTCGCGCATAAACCCCCGGCGGCTCGCCGGGGGCTAAAAGAGAAAGCGCTCCGCTGCGGAAACCCTTCGCGTCGCGGCTAAACGAAAGGCACCCTCATTCGGGATTCGTCATTGATTCGACATTTGTGATTATTTCATCGAACGAGTTTCAATCCGCCCTCGCCAATCTCGAACGGGACGATGACGTCGTCGCAACGGCTGCCGCGGTGCTTGGCGACGTGCAGGGCCCGTTTCATTGTCAGGCCGTCGCGGACTTTGCCCATCAAGATGATCGTGTTGGCGTTCGAGAGAATATCACCGCTTTCGATCCGACGCGAGAGCAGATCGTCGAGCAGCACCTCGTGCGTCGTTTGCAACAGCAGACAGCCGATCTGACCGGAATCGTACGGATGCCGTTTGACCTCTTCTTCATTCTGCCGAAAGTGCACGCGAAACAGGTCGCGGGCCAGCCAGCCGGCTTCTTTGCGCAACACCTGATGATAGATGTAATCGAACACGTGAATCTGAAACGAATCGCTGGCGACCTCGGTCGGCTCGACGCCGTCGATCACGCACCGCCGCACGCCGTGCACGAAGTTGCCGTAGAAGTAGGCGATGGTCGAGTCGAGTTTTTTCATCAGTTCGATTTTCCATGCGCGCCATTCGTCGGGATCGAGATCGCGAATGGTGACGCGTTTGCCCGACCGCTGAAACAGATGCAGAACATCGCTGCGGGCTTTCTCCTTGTCCCACACGTCGTCGGGCTGACGCAGCCGTTCGGGATGCCGCGTCTGCCAGTCGGTCGAGAGCGTCCAGTCGAACATTCGCCGGGCGTAGTCGGCGTGATTTTGCGCATCGCCGCGCGAGGTGAGATCGAAGACGATGCCCGCTTCCCCTTCCTGCGATTTGCCGGCATGGGCGTAGTGCAGGCCGAGCTGCGTTTTACCGACGCCGGTGGCACCGAGAACGACGGTCAGCGTGCCGGGAATCAATCCGCCGCCGAGCATGTCGTCCAGCGCAGCGATGCCGGTCGATTGCCTATTGCCGGTCATGAAATTCGATTCCGACGATGATTACCCGAGACAAGGTTCTTGTCTCCCCTTCTCCCGATCTCCCCCTCCTCTTCATCACACCGTCAGCCAGCGGTCGCGGGCGGCGACGTCCCAGCGTTCGATCATCTTTTCGCCCAAGACGACGAACACCTGCTTATGCAATGCCGACGTCGGGCAGATGTGGATCGGGATCGCGAAAATCTCATCGCCGGGTTGATATTTCTCGGCGTGACTCGTCTCCAGCACGAGATGTTCCTCGTTCTGCAAGACCTGCTCGGCGTCGGGGATCGTCGGGAACGTCAACCGCTTCCCCGCGGGAGGATCGGACGCGACCGCCTTGTAGCCCAAGTCGAGCGTCACGCGGTCGCTGGTCGGGCGGCTGATCACGCGGGTAATGAGAACCGCCGCGGGAGTGAAATGCAGGTCGGGGAACCGCGCTCCGTAACCGGCGTCCCAGAAAACGCACGTGCCGGGACTAAGCTCGATCGCCGGATCGGTCTCTTGCGCGTAGACCGGGAACGAACCGGTTCCGCCGCAGAGCAATCGCGGCACCGGCAAACCGGAAGCAACGAGTTCGTCTCGAAACGAAAGGACTTTCGCGAATTCGGCGGTCACGGCGGCGCGGCGATCGTCGAATTGTTCCTGATGCTGATGCCCGTCGTAGACATGAAATCCCTCGGCGACCAGGCCGGGCGTTTTCGCGATCTGTTGATAGAGTTCTTTCGCCCGCGGTCCGACCGTGATGCCGGTGCGATGCTGGCCCGTGTCGACGTCGAGCAACACGCCGATTTTGACGCCGGCGGCGGACATCGCGGCCCCAAGCTCGGCAATCGGTTTCGGATGATCGGCCGTCACGATAAACCGCACGTCGGGGTATTTCTTCACGAAATTCACCGCGCGGGCGATGTTCGGGCCGACGATGTTGTACGCGAGCACGACGTCCTTCACACCGACGTCGGCGAGCATTTCGGCCTCGGCGAACGTCGCCGCCTTGTGCTTATCGATGCCCTGCGCGAGTTCCATGGCCGTCACTTCGCGCATCTTGTGCGTTTTGCAGTGCGGCCGCAGCCGCGACGCGCTGCCGGCGATGCGGATGATTTCCTTGATGTTGTTTTCGACGAGTTCGCGAAAGATCACCAGCCCGGGAGAGAGGATCGTCTCGGAGTTCGTAATGCGATACGGCGCGGGGAAAGATTTAGCATCCATAAGAAAGTCTCAGTTGAAAAAAATGTGATGACGACCCCCCCGACAAGCCGTCGGAAACGTGGTTCACAAAATAGCACAGGGCGACGCGCCGGGAATATATATCCCCCCGGTTCAGATCGATAAGATTACAAATAAGTTTCGTCGCTGCAAATGCAGCGATCGAAATATTACCATCGGCTGGCCGTGTGCAACAGAATTCATCGACTCAGCACAGAAAAAAAACGTTGCCTCACTCCACCCGCCAGCGATACACATCAAACGCCCCGTCGCGTTCCGAAATCGTCAGCAGATGCTTGCCGTCGGGCGACCACGTCGCGTAGTCGTCGCGTTCGGAGTTTTCGGTGAATCGCCGGGGGTCCGAACCGTCGGCTTGCATGATGTAGATCTCGTAGTTGCCGTCGCGGGCGCTGGTGAAGGCGATGTTTGTGCCGTCGGGCGACCATGCCGGGCGGATGTTGCGGGTCTTCGTGCTCGTGAGTTGCCGCACGTCGCGGCCGTCGGCGGTCATCACGTATAAATCGAAGTTGCCGTTGCGGCTGGAACTGAAGACGATCTGCTTGCCATCGGGCGAGAGGGCGGGCCAGTAATTCGTACCGGCTGACTGCGTGAGACGCTGCAAGTCTTTCCCCTGGATGTCGACCGAGGCGATTTGCAGTCCCCCCGGTGCCGAGAGGGTGAAGAGAATTCGCGAATCGTCCTTCGTGAAAATCGGCGTGCGGATCGTGCTTCGCAATTCGCCCGGCGGTTGAAACTCGGCTTCGGATTGCAGCTCTACGTCCTTGATGATCAGCACAAGTTGCCGGCTGGTCGACGACCGGCAGAAGGCGTGATACCGCCCGTCCGACGAAAACGCCGCGTCGAACTGATGGCTCGTCTCCGGTTCGTACAGCCGTTTCGTGGTGCCGTCGTCGAGATTGAGTTTCCATAACGCGACGCGCGTCGGTTCTTCGTGCAGGCAGTAGACGATCGCATTCTCGCCGGGGAAATAGACGGGTGAGAATTTCATCACGCCGTCGGTTGTCAATCGTTCGGGTTCGGCGGCTGTGAGGGACGTTGTCGTCAAGAGAGTTAGAACGACATACAACATTCGTGTTGAAGACACTGGCGGGCGAGCCGCCAGTGGCACCCGAAGAAACCTACAGAAGTCCATCGATGAGTCTCCCGGTCGGCAGGACGTTCATCTCGGCTCGAATCTGCGTGGTGACGCCGGCGAGTTCGAGCATCGTCGTGCCGACCATTTCGGGCGAGATGGGATCGACGGCGGGGAATTCGCCGTTGTTGTCGCTGGTGCCGACGACCCGGCCCGGTTTCACGCCCCCTCCGGCCCACAGCGAGAAATAACAGGGGTGCCAATGGTCGCGAGAGGCAATGTCGTTGATCCGCGGCGTGCGGCCGAACTCACCCATGCAGACCACGAGCGTCGAATCGAGCATCCCGCGGTCTTCAAGATCGTCCAGCAACACCGAAAACGTGCGATCGAGCAACGGCCCATGCCAGTCGGCGAGCAGGCCGAAGTTGTCGGAATGCGTATCCCAGCCGTAATCGGAAAACGAGAAGAAGACTTCGACGAACTGACTCCAATTCACCTGCACGTACGGCACGCCCGCCTCGACGAGCCGCCGGCCGAGCAGGCAGCTTTGTCCGAACGAGGTTTTTCCGTACGCGCGGCGGGTCTCTTCGGACTCCGATGCGAGATCGAAGGCTTGAATCGTCTCGGACGAATTGAGCAGCGAATAGGCCCGCTTATATAAGTTGTCCCATTGTTCGAACGCGCGCGAATCGAGATCGCGACGGGCGTCGTCGAGTTGCTTGAGGACGAGTTGGCGGTTGATCAAGCGGCTGGGATTGAGTCCGTCGAGAAGTTTCAATTCGGGAAGCGAGACTTCGCTGTTATCGGAACACGCGATGAGGAACGGATCGTACCGCTTGCCCCATTTTCCGCCGCCGTAGCCGAGCGAAAGTCCGACGCCGTCGCCGGGATGGTTGCGTCCGATCGACATGAATCCGGGGAGGTCGGCGTCGCCGCGATGCCGCGAGAGAATCGAACCGAAATTTGGCGGATAGCCGAGCGGCGTCCCCGCGCCATCTTCGCCGCCGTCGGTGGCGACGCCTCCGGTCATGCCGATCGAACCGGCGGGGCGATGTCCGCCGTTGTAGTTGATGTTCGTCCGCACGAGCGAAAAGCGATCGCTGCGGGCGGCGAGTTGCGGCAACAATTCGGTGAAGCGGACGCCGGGAGTTTTGGTGTCGATCGTGGAGAACGGTCCGCGGTATTCCATCGGTGCGAGCGGCTTGGGGTCGAACAAATCGAGATGACTCGGCCCCCCCAGCAGCCAGACGAGCATAATCGACTTCGCGTGGGCCGATTCCGCGGCGGAGGCGAGATTCGACAAATGACCGGCGAGAGGCAGCGAACCGACCAGAGGCAAAGCCGTCCCGATCTTGAGAAACGATCGCCGCGACATCCCCTGGCAATCGCGGGTCTGGTAGTTTCCGATGTTCAGCATGAAACCCTCAACGGTTCGAGACGCAACTCATAATCTTCCCTGCTTTATGATAAAGCAAGCGGCGACTCAAAACAATTCCGTGTTGCAGACCGTCGATTCGTTTCCCTCGGCGGCGTGATCCGCTAACATCATCAGCAACATCATTTACGGCTATTTCTGAGGAGCAACTATGTTTGCGGTTCGACTTCGACAGATCGCGTGTTTCATCATCTTATCGACCGCGGCGCACTTTGTCGCAGCGCAAGACGCCTCGCCGCTGCCGGGGCCGGTGCGGCTGGTGTTGCCGCCGGCGTTGTATGCGGTCGAGGGGCACGAGACGAACGTCTATTTCGATAACGTGACGCTGACGATCAACCCGCGGAATTACGCCTTCGACGTGCATTGCCCGAAAGGGAATCATCTGGAGGAACGCTGGACGTTCACCCCCGCGGCGGAGGACGTCGGCAAGCATCTCTTCGCGCTCGACGTCCGGAATGAACGGAACGAAATCATCGCCCGCGATGACTGTGAATTAATCGTCGTCCCGGCGAATGCTCAAGCCGAGAAGGAACTCACGCTGCTGCTTATCGGCGACAGTCTCACGCACGCCTCGGTCTACTCGCGGCATCTGCTCGACTTGAGTCTGCAGCCCGGGCAGCCCGAGTTGACTCTCATCGGTTCGCATAATCCGCTGGGAGAGAACGACAAGGACAACCGGCACGAAGGCTACGGCGGCTGGACGGCGCTGCGGTTCGCGACGCATTTCACCGAGACCGCCCGCACCGGCGACTACGCCCAGCGCGGCAGCCCGTTTTTGTATGTGGACGAGAACGGCGAGAAGAAACTCGATTTCAAGCGATACGTCCAGGACGTCAATGAAGGAAATTATCCCGATATCGCCACGATTTTTCTCGGACCAAACGATATCTTTCGTTACACCGACGACGACGTCGCCGAGGGAATCGAATTGATGCTGACGCATTACGACGTGCTGATCGAGATGCTGCAGTCGAAGCGGTCGCTGACGAAAGTCGCCGTCATGCTGCCGGTTCCACCCGCGGCGAGTCAGGATGCGTTCGGTGCGAACTACCGCACGGGCCAGACGCGCTGGCAGTACAAGCGGAACACGCATCTGCTCGTGGAAAAAATGCTCGAGCGTTACGCCGGGCGGGAAGAGGAGGGGATTTTCATCGTGCCGACGTACGTCAATCTCGACTGCGAGCACAACTACCCGGCGGGGGAAGCGAAGTGGAATGCACAAGCCGACGGAAAGGGAACGCGGCTCAACAACAGCGTGCACCCCGCGGCGTCGGGTTATCGCCAGATCGGCGATACGCTGTATGCGTGGCTGCTGGCGCAGTGATTATTCCCCATCCTGCTCATCATCCATCCGCTTGGCAATCTCCGCTTCGCGTTTGCTCATGCGGTACAGGCCCACGCCGATGCCCGAGAAGATCATCGCCGGCATCGCCAGCATAAAGAGGATGCTGTATTGATACGCTCGCGGAAGGTGACTTTGCGTTTCGTTCGCCGCCTTGCACATCGGGCACGCCGATGCCGAAGGGACGAACGCCGTCACGTTAAGCACCCCGGCGAGCAATAAAACACACATCCAAAATCGCATACCACGCATGATGGCTTCCATCTGTTAAATAAATGTCGAATCCGAATGACGAAAACGAGCGGTCGATGATGGTCCGGTGATGCGAACATTCGACATTCGGATTTCGTCATTCATCATTCATTTCCATCAGCCCGCGGGCCAATGGTACAGCATCCCGTATATCATAACACCTGTAATCGATACGTAAACCCAGATCGGGTACGTCCATCGCGCCCATTTTTTATGGGTCGCAAACTGGCCCGACAGGCCGAGGTAAATCGTGCGGATCGCCAACACGGGCACCGCTGCGGCGAGCGCGATATGGCTGATTAAAATCGTGAAATAAACCGGCCGGATGACGCCGGTCCCGACGAACGGCTTTGAACCGCTTCCCGTGTATTGCTGCAACATCACGTGATAGACCACGTAACACGCCAGAAAGGCGATGGAGACGGCGAATGCCGTCAGCATCGTATTCCTGTGCGCCGAAACATTGTGCCGCTTGATGAAGCGGTGGCCCACGATCAGCAGCACCGTCGCCAGCCCGTTGAGCAGGGCGTTGACCGCGGGCAAATTCAACACCCACGCGGGGACGGCCTCAGCCGGCTGCATGTGGGCGGGGCGGTCTTCGAAAACAATATGATCGGTTTTCCTGCGGTCGGCGGGAACAACGTCTTTTCCCGCCGGCTTCGCGGTTTTATTATTCGCCTCCGACTCATCGTCGGACTGCGCCGATAACCGCTGATTCGGCGGTGCCGCCGCGAGGGTCGGATACTTCTCGGCGAATTCCTCCTCCGTGAGCGTCATCTGCGGCGGCGTCTTTCCCTCCAACACTTTTCGCAATTCGACCATGTCCTCGGATTTAAGCGAATCGTACTGGCCGCGAACGACTCCCTCAGCGTCGACGTACAACACATTGTTCGTGTGTAGAAAGTCGTCATTGGCGATCATCTGCACCCGCATACGAAAACTTCTTTTGATGAGGTCGTAAATCTCGAAGCGGTCGCCGGTGAGGAACAGCCATTTGTCGGGATCGGCGCCGTATGCGTCGGCGTAGTTTTTCAGTTGTTCGGGCGTGTCGTTTTTGGGGTCGACCGTCAACGAGACGAGGCGGATGTCTTCATCTTTAAGCTGCTGTTGCAGATTTCGCATCGAGGTCGTCACCTGCGGACAGGTGAACTGGCAGCGCGTAAAAATAAAGCAGATCGCCCACGGCTTGCCGAGCAGATCCTGTTTCGTGACGGTCTTGCCGCTGCGTTCGATCAGTTCGAAGTCCTGAATGCCGCGGGGATCCCACAACGGCCGGTCGGCGAGCGACACTTCGGGCGTGAGCACGCGCACCGGCGGATCGGCGGTGTCGGATTGCGCGTGCACAGCACTCGCCATCAGACCGAACAAGAATGTGAAAGTGACGGAAAATTTATGCAGCATGGTCCTGAGTTTTCGTAACGGTGGGCGAAGTCCGGCGGTGTCGGCGGGATGTCTCATTATAGGCGATGGGTGATGGTTTTTCCCGTGAAATCCTCGGTTATTCGTGCGTTTCGTGGTCCACAAGCATGATGAACCACGAGCGGCACGAACGGTCTGTGAAAACTTAAGACGACTCGACCCCAGCCACCCCGAACTATTCTTGTCTCCCACTCCCCCACTCCCCCACTCCCCCACTCTACCACTCTACCCCTCTCCCCCTCTCCCCCTCTAAATTCTTCATCGCGTGTCGGATGAACTCTTCCGCTGCGTGAGCACGATCGCCAGCGTCACGCATACGACGCCGAACAACGTCGTGAACGTTAAACAGGAGGCGAGGCCGGGCAGGCCGGCGCCGTCGGCGACGATCGCTTCGGGCTGCATGATCCGCCTTAATCCCGCGACGCCATACGTGAGCGGGTTGAGTTTCATAATCACCGACAGCCAGCCCGAATTCTCGCCGGGGAAGATCGCTCCCGAGAGCATCCACATCGGCAATAGAAAGACGCTCATGACGGCGTGAAACCCCTGCGTCGAATCCAACGGCCAGGCGATGCAATAACCGAGCGCCGTCAGGGCGAACGACAGCCCCGCCAGATAACCGGCGACGGCGAGCATTCGCGGCAGCGACAATTCGAATTCGAGCGGCGGTGCGAGATGCAGCATGCTCAAGAGCGGGCCGATGCTGACGAAGAGCATCGCTTGTATCATGGCGAGCACCGTCCCGCCGGTCAGCTTGCCGATGACCAGCGAGGCCCGCGACGCCGGTGAGACCAGCACCCCCTGCAAGAACCCCTCGCGCCGGTCTTCGATGATGGAGATCGTCGAAAAAATCGCCGTGAATAACACGATCAGCACGGCGATTCCTGGAAAAAAGTACGCCTGATAACTCATGTCGGCCACGGCCCAGCGCGGCGGCGTGAACGACCCGTGCAGTCCCGCCCCGAACAGCACCCAGAAGATGATCGGCTGCCCGAGCGCCCCGACCACGCGCGTCCGCTGACGAAAGAACCGCACGAGTTCCCGCATCGTCAGCGTCCAGACGGTGAGGGCGAAACGCGGCTGGGGGAGGGCTGGCAGGGTGGTTGTCGTGCTCATAGTTTGGGTCTTGTTTATAAGTCGGTGATAGGGAGATGGGGAGATAGGGAGAGGAACGAATCGGGCATTCTTGTCTCCCCATCTTCCCATCCCCCTATCTCCCTATCTGTCTTCCCGCCCCCTCACCGCTGTCCCAAAACCGATGCCCCGTGCGTTGGATGAAGACGTCCTCCAGCGTCGGTTTGCCCCACGTGAACGAGACGATCTCGTCCGAAAATTGATCGAGCAGTTTTCTTAAAAAGTTCGGATCGTCGGCGATTTCCAGTCGCAGCATCTCGTCGACCTTTTGCGGCGTGACGCCGAGCGATTCCTTGAGCCGGGGGGCGAGTTCGTCGGCATTGCGGCAGCGGAGAATCACGCAATCGCCGCCGAGCGAGGATTTGAGTTCATCGGGCGTCCCTTCCGCCACAAATCGGCCGCGATCGAGCAACGCCAGCCGGTCGCAGCGCTCGGCCTCTTCGAGAATGTGCGTCGTCACCAGCACGGTGACGCGCCGTTCGGCTCGAAGGTTAAGCAGCGCACGCCACAAATCGTGCCGGGCTCCGGGATCGAGGCCCGTGCTCGGTTCGTCGAGCAATAACAGTTGCGGCTCGTGCAACAGTCCCTTGGCGATTTCGACGCGGCGCTGCAAGCCGCCGGAGAGCGAGATCACGCGATCCGACAAACGATCGGCGAGGCCGAATTCTTTGGTGAGCGCATCGATCCGGCGATGGAGTTCGCCGCCGCTGATGCCGTACAGGTGCCCGTGATGTTTCAGATTTTCGCGGACGGTGAGACGCGAATCGAGTGCGGGAGATTGAAAGGTCACGCCGATGCGCCGGCGGATTTCGTGCGCCTGCGACTTGAGGTCGAACCCGAGAACGTCAACGGTTCCCTGCTGGAGCGGAAGAATCGTGGCGAGCAGGCGGAACAGCGTCGTTTTTCCGCCGCCGTTGGGGCCGAGCAGTCCGAAGATTTCACCGGAGGCGACGGAGAAACTCAGGCCGTCCAGGGCAACGCGATCGCCGTATCGATGAGACAGGCCGGTGATAGTCGTCGCCGTGGGGGACATCAGTGCTCGGTTTCCGCCGCCTCGTGCTCTGAAGTGTGAGAGTCGCCATGTTCATCGGCGTCCGCTGCCGATTCCGCGGAGTGACCGCTTTCGGATTCGCCCGCTTCGATCTGCGGGACGTCGATCATGTAATAATGCACCCCGACGTCGGGCAAGAGCGCCAGCGGCAAACCGATGGCGAGAATCGTCGTCGGGGCGAGCAGCACGTATTTCCATTTCCCCTCGAACTTGAGGTGCATGAAAAACGCCATCACGCACAAGGCTTTGGCCGAGGCGACGGCGAGCACGATGACGGCCAGTACAGCTTTGTTGGGGATGTGAATGACGTCGGTCAGCACGGAAATGCCGGTGAACACGCACAGGGCAATGAAGACCGCCAGATAATTCACATGACTGTTGTGATGATCGGACATGAACGAACGCCTTTGATTTCGCGTGAACGGAGAAAACGATACCTACGCCGTCAGATGATGTAAATCAGCGGGAACAGGAAGATCCACACGAGGTCGACGAAGTGCCAATACAGCCCGCTGTTTTCGACCCAGTCGGTCCACGCGGAGTTCAACCGATTTCCCTGCTTCAGCACGAACGCGAACAGAATCAGTCCGATGATGACGTGAAGGGCATGGAAGCCGGTTAAGAGAAAATAGATTGACGCGAACAGATTGCCGTATTTGATCGGGTGCGGAGCGTGCACGTGGGCGATCAGGCCGCCGTACTGCTGGTTGGCGTGCATCGCTTCCAATTCGTGTTCGAAGTCGTGCAGCGACAGGGCCTCGCGCTGGTCGGCGTCCTTCAAGCGGCTCAGTTCGGCGAAGAGTGCATTATACGCCTGCAGTTCTGCCAGACGTTCCGGCAATTCGGGCTGGTCGGCAATCTCGGCCTGGACCGCCGCGTGACGTTCTTCGCGTTCCAGCGGCTTGAGTTGATCGGGATCCCGTTTCAGCCGTTCGGGGTCGCTTTCGAGATGAACCGTTAAATCCACAAGTTCGCTTTGAACCACGGCATTGAGCAGTCCGAGTCCCTTATAGACCGCGGCGGCCTCTGTCTCGGGGATGTGGTGCGGGAGAATGTCGTGATCCCATTTTCCTTTGTATTCATAGCCTTTGACGCCCAGGAACACGAAACCGAGCAGCAGCGTTCCCCACACGTATTTATTAGCCTTCTGAAATCTCTTGTCGACCATCGCTTCGTGCGCTTTGACCACGAAAAAACTGGAGGTCAACAGAACGAAGGTATTGAAGCCCCCCGCCCAGATGCTGATGTGCGTCACCTCCGTATCCTGCGGCCAGCCCGGGGAGCCCAGGCGGCAGACGATGTACGTACCGATGAACGCGGTGAAGAACATGATTTCGGTCCCCAGGAACAGCCACATCCCCAACTTCGAATTGGGAATGGGAATGCCCATTTTCAGGGGAGCGTGTGATGCGGCAGGAGCGTGGGACATGTGCGGTTCTCTTTATTTCTCTTGTCTTTTCTTTATCTGGCTCTTGTCTTGGTTGAAAGGCACCCTCATCCGGCCTGCGGCCACCTTCTCCCGGTGGGAGAAGGATTAAAAGGCACCCTCGCTTGCGCTTCGGGCTGGTATTATTCTGGCCCTGGACCCTGGACCCTCGTCTCTATCGCAGCAACTGCACGTGATCTCCCAATAACGCGAGGAACATCACGGGCAGGTACAACAGCGAATACCATAACAGCCCGCGGGCGGCTGAGACCGATTCTTTCCACGCGAAGCGGATGCTGAAAAAAATGTAACCGATGCCGCAGATGATCGCCGTCACCATATACAAGCGGCCGGCGAGGGCGACGTCGGCGGGAAGCAGACTGACCGGCAACAGCACCAGTGCATAAATCGTGGCGATGCTGCCGATGAACGCCGGCTTGTCGGAATTCGCGGGCAGCATCCTTAAATTCGCCCGGCGGTAATCTTCGCGGTGCAGCCAGGCGATCGCCAAAAAATGCGGGAATTGCCATAAGAACAACAAAGCGAACAGCGAAAACGCGGCTTGATCGAGCCCGCCCCCCCCCGCCGTCCAACCGAGCACCGGCGGCAAGGCGCCGGGGATCGCCCCCATCACCGTGCAGATCGAGGTTTTGCGTTTCATCGGCGTGTAAACCAGCACGTACATCAGCACCGTGAACAGCGACAGCCCCGCCGTCAGCGGATTGACCAGCAGCCAGAGTTCGGCGATGCCGGCCGTTACGGCGAGCAAACCGAAGGCGAGCACTTCGTGAGGCGACAGCCGCCCGCCGGGAAGAGGCCGCGATTGCGTGCGGTGCATGAACACGTCGCTATGTCGCTCGACCCACTGGTTGAGGGCGCTGCAACCGATCGCCACCAATCCGATGCCCGCCAGCGATTGCAGCCATAACAGCGAATTCCACGTTCCTTCACCCGCCAGCGCGAAGCCGACGGAGACCGCGACGAGCGCCATCACGGTGATGCGCGGCTTGCTCAATTCGAGATAATCGTGATAGCGGCTCCCGAGAGAGATCGCGGTTCGCGACGAAGCCAGCGTGGGAGGAAAACCGGTCGAGCTCATCGGAGACCTCCCGTCACCGCCCACGGTTGAATTGCTTCTGACGTCACAACGGCGGAATCGCGCCGTTCTCCAGTCGATTGACCGGCCGCCGATCGATACCGCTTGAATCGGACGGCGAGCACGATCGACGTCATGAACAGCAGCATTCCCACAACCGTGTGAGCCGAGCGAAACAGCACTTGCGGCGGCGATTCGTGAATGGCGACGTAACCGAGCGACGCGAAGCCGAACTTGGTAATCCAGGCCCCGATGCCGAGCAAGATTTGCGTGGCGACTAAACCGAGCAAGCCCCACGCCGGCCGGCTGAGCCAGCGGACGCGCAAACGGCTGACGAGAATCACCGTTGCGATCGCGAAAATCGCGGTGATAACGGCCATGCCCAAATGGGCGTGCAGCATCCGACCCTGATGGCGGACGAGTCCGCCGAGTACGAATTGCACGAGCAACAGAATCGGCAACAACAACACGAACGGCGTGAGCCGGGCGAATCGATCGGTATCGAGCGTCTCTTTGCCGTTGCGGCCGGCTTCAGGAGCACAGGCTGCATTGAACCAGCCTTTGCTGGTGACGAGCGTCAGCACGGCCATCGTCGAGAAAATACAGGCGGCGAACGTCCCGTGAATCATCGCCCAGAATTTATCGGCGGCGAGCACGCGGACGCCGCCGAGCACGCCTTGCGTGATCACCCCGAGCAGCACGACCGTTGCAAGCGTTTTGACCCACCGCCGCGTTTCGACGGCGAAGACGAGGGCCGTCAGCGCGAGCGTAAAGATGCCGACGAGCATGCCGGCGAGGCGGTGCCCGTGTTCGATGAATTCGTCGCCGGCCGACTGCAGCCAGGGGTACGTCAGCATGTTGTGTCCATGCGACGTCGGCCAATCGGGAAAGGCCATGCCGGCCCCCAGGGTGGTGACGAGCGCACCGACGGCGATCGGCAGCAAAGCCGCCGCCGCCGTCATCCACGCCAGTCGATACACCCAGGGTCGGTACATTCTTATCTTTCTCCCTCTCCCTCCGGCTGCACTTTACGAGAAAGTTTTGAGAAAGAGGGC
>JBBECD010000090.1:0-33202 GCA_040881995.1 Planctomycetaceae bacterium | reverse complement strand
CAAACGAGCATCCAACACCTTGCACAAATCGCCGCCTAAAATCTTCGCGGGAGACAAAGAAAGAAAATGTTAGTAGTACAAGCTGACGATGACGACGAACTGCCCCATGCAACCACGTCAAGCGGAAGAGTTTACCACAAAAGAGACCTGACCCCTTTTTCTATTCGTAAGCGTACGTGTGCCATAACCAAGTTCACGAGTATTCTTTGGTGGGCGTAAAGACGATCTTGCTTGGATCGGCGAAAAACGGTTCCGGCCAAACGTGCACGTCGATTTGCCGGGTGAACGCCCGTGCTAAAAAAGATGTCATCGGGCCGTCGTGTTTGTCCCATTCGCCGTCGCGACCGCCGACAACGATTTGCCATTCGTCCGGTTCGCCTTCAGTGTGCCAAAAAAAATCATTTCCGTGAACATCACTCGCCCATATGAATAGCCCCGGGATTTCCGGAAAAATCGGAAAGGGAACATATTCTTCACCTTCGTATTCTCTCGACGCCGATAGGTTGGCCACTGACCAATCCAAGGTTTCTCGAAATTTTGACCAAAACGGCTGGTAAATTCGCAGCTGACCAGATCGTTCGTCTTCAAAATAGCCGCTACCATACACCATCCCGAACTCAAAATAGTCGCTAGGCAGCCGGATGCTCAAATCCTTCTGAAGTGTTTCCCACTTATCTTGGGTGCCCGTTTCCAGCGGACGGTCGGGAGGCGAAATTAAAGATACCAATTCTTGAATGGCCATATCGATTCCTTTCGCAAAATTGTTGATTGCGTTTAGCATCTAACGCGTTTCGGTCCCGTTGGACTACAGTTGAGTTGCAGAAAAGGGGTCAGGACTCTTTTATTACTGAATCTCCCGCGGTACGTGGCTTGGGGGGCGGCCGCGACGACGCAGTGTCGATTCCAGGCCGAACTGGCGGGCCGTTGATGCGATCCATGCTTCATCACCCAGAGGGCATCCTCTTTGGGCGCTGCGGCGAACGGCTTCCAACTCGCGTTCTGACAGCGGTTGGTTGACGCGATCGACCCAATTCGACAATCGCGGGATCGGCCAGGGGGACAACAGCCGCGGGGCTGGTTCCGGCTTTTGCAACCAACGCCATAACGATCCCCACCGCCAATCCTCCGCACGATGGACCAGTCCCGCGCGTAAGGCGTTCCGCTCTGTGTAGCGGCAGACCACCAGAAAGTGATCATCCTCCTGGATCGGGAAACTCTTGTAACGTTGCTGGTAGACATGGCCGAGTCCACCCGTGCGATAGTGTGCATGATAGCGCATCGTGTGCGTGCCGCCGATCCACTTCATGAATCGACTCATCTCGCCGTTCACGAGAGGCCGCAACACCAGGTGATAGTGATTCGGCATGAGCTGGTAGCTGAACAACTCGACGTCGTGCGTCTCCAGTCCTTCGCTCAAGAGATGTTCGAAGGCTGCGAAGTCTTCTTCTTTATGGAAGATCGTGGTCCGGAGATTTCCTCGGTTAAGGACGTGGTAAACTCCTCCCGCTTCGTCGGCTCGTGGTGCTCGTGGCATGATCTGAGTTTACCGCCCCCCGCCGGATATTTAAAGAGACCTGACCCCTTTTGCCGTCGGCGGCCTTTGAAATTCAAACCGCGTTAACGGCACGACGCGAAACTCGTCTTGGCCTTCGGTGATCTCCAGGTATTGATCGGCGGCGACGTCTTTGAATACCTGCTGTTCGCCCGACGTGGGCCAGTCGATTTCGATCGTTTTGATCGTCGTCGCCTGTCCGACGCCGATATCTTGGCGAAACGGGTTTCCGCCGAAACTGCTGCCGTTGTCGACCCAGCGATAGATCGACCGTTCGCCGCTTCCGTCGTCGACGGTGAGATGAATCTTCGCGCCGATGGCGCAGCGGTTCGATGTCGTGCCGATAAGTTTCAGCTTGACGCCGTGGTTGCCGAAGCCGGGATTTTCGAAGAGGGCGTTGCGAAATCCGTCGCCGGGGTAGGCCCCTCCCATTTCGATAAAGATATCCTGATCGCCATCGTGATCGAAATCGGCGAACGCCACGCCGTGCCCTTTTTGCAGATGTCCCAATCCCGAGGCGGTCGTGACGTCGGCGAAGTGTTTCCCTCCCTGATTGTGAAAAAACACATTCGGGACGAGGTTTTCGTATAACGGATCGCCGGTGCCGAGATAAAAATCGAGAAACCCGTCGTTATCGACGTCGCCGAAATTGCAACCCATCGGCATGGTCACGCGCGAGTAGCCGAGTTCATCGGTGACATTGCGAAAGACGCCGTCGGCGGATCCTTTGTAAAAGCAATCGGGGGCGTCGTTGTGCGGCAAGCCGAGGTAATCGGCCGCGACTTGAGCGGCACCCGCCTCGTAACTTCCGACCCAAAGGTCGAGCAGTCCGTCGTTGTTGTAATCCCAGAACCAGATGGGAAAGCTGCGCAGCGGTCCCTCGACCCCCGCCGCGGCGGCCACGTCGATGAATTCGCCGTTTTCGTTATTCCTATAGAGGCGATTCTTTTGCCCGAGATTGGAAATATAGATATCGGGGAGTCCATCGGCATTGTAATCGCCCCATGCGATTCCCTTTGTGATTCCTCCATTTTCGACGCCGGCTTCCCCGGCGACGTCGGTGAACCGGCCCCTGCCGTCGTTCTGAAAAAGCTGGCAGGGAAAGCCTTCGTTGCCGATGAAGACATCGAGATCGCCGTCGTTGTCGTAATCGGCCCAGGCGGCGGTAATCGAAGGGAAATGTTCGTCACCGAGTCCGGCCTCGAACGTCACGTCGCGAAAATGTCCTCGTCCGTCGTTTTGCAGCAGCGAATTGGGATAACGCCCCGCCTCGGCCAGCCAGGCGCCGCGGAGGACGAGAACGTCGAAATCGCCGTCGTTGTCGTAATCGGCATGCACGAGATTCAGTCCGCCGAACAGGCCCGTTAAGCCCGCGGATGCCGTGAGATCTTCAAACGTGCCATTCCCTGTGTTCCGCAGGAAGCGAATTTGTCCGGAGGTGTTCCAGTCGGAGACGACGAGGTCGATGAACCCGTCGCCGTCGAAGTCTTCCGCCGCCGTCCCGCCGGAGAGACTGAAGGTATCGACTTCCACTCCGCCGGCCACGTTGGTGAATCGCGGGAATTCCTCTTCCGACTCGAATGCTTCCGGCGGAATGAGAAACCGCTCGGGGACGCGATCGGGATATTCTCCGAGCGTCATGTGAGCGATATTCAACAACCAGCGCGCCAGGAGATGATCGGGCTTCTCATCGAGCAGTTCTTGCAGATATTTGACCGCATTTCGGCTGCCGGATTGATGCTGATGAACTCCCTCGCCGCGTATCGGCAGGATGCAGCTTTCGCCCGTCTGGCAGTGAATGCAATTTTCGGTTTCCCCCAGCCGGAGATAAGCGACCGCCAGGCCGAGGACGATTGACTCCGCGAACGATTTCGAGACGTGCTGCCGAACCTCGGGCAACAGTTCGTATGCCCGCTGCAGATGTTCGACGGCTTGTTTGTTTTTCCCTAATCGCAATTCGTGCGCGCCGATTTTCGCGAGAGCCCGCATGCGTCCCCGATCATTGTTTCGCGACTCTTGCATCGACAGTTCGAGCTGTGCATCGGCCAGCGGCCGATCGCCGAGGTAGTTGTTTTCGGTCGAAGTCCGCCTGCGGATAACGTCGAGCAACGCGACCATCCGCTCGTGGCCCGTCTCCGCGGTTTTGTCGGGTTGGGGCGACGGCGGTTCGCGAGTGCATCCGCAAAGGACGACGCTTTCCAGCAGGGAAACGAATAAAGCAATCACGAAACGCATAGGAAACGACCGGCGAATGTCGCAAGCAATTGAAGTCGACCGTAGAGGTGGACGTTTATTGTACGACGGACGCGGCTCTATGCACAATGGCGATCGTCTCGTTACCGCTCATTGCGTGGCGACTCCGATAGGCGAACAGCCCGATCAGCCCACTGACCGGCGACCAGCAGCCATGCCGCCGGCACGAGTTGCATCAGATAACGATGCGTCGAGCCGCCGAGGTGTTCTTCCAACTCGGCGGGGGCGACCATTCCGGCGAGAAGTAACGCCGCCAGCGTCCCCAGCAGATTCCAGATTAAGAACTGCTGCGGCGCCGTCTTCGCTCGCGCCGGCATCGTGATCACCGCGGCCGCGGCCAGCCACCAGTGCAGACCCCACGTATGCCATTCGCGAAACATCTTTGCCAGAAGATGCGGCACGCTCCAGCCGAGCGTCGGCAGGCGCTCGATCAGCAGTGAGAGCGTCATCCGTCCGAAATAATTCATCTCGGTCGTGCTCGGCAGTCCGCGACGATGGATCAGCCACGGCGTGAGCAAGATCGCCGCGACGCCGATGAGCAATCCCCACTCCGCGGCACCGAATCGCGTTTGGTGTTCAGTTCGCCCGCTGAACAGCATTGCCAACGCGCACGCGATGAAATCAATCACCAGAAATGCGAGTCCTTCATCTTTGATGAACGCCGCGCTCGCCGCGGCCGCGGCTGAAATGGCGACGAGTCGGCGGCGGAGGGAGTCATCCACTTCGTGTAACGCATCCCACAAGTACAACACGGCGAGCCCATGAAAACAGGCGACAGGTGCATCGGCCTGAGCACACAAAAAGCCGTACTCGTAAGGCATCAGCACGGGAGTGGTCGCCAACATCAACCCGCAAAACCAACCCCACGCCGGAGACAACCGGCGGGCGCACACTCCCGCGAACGTCAGCACCAGCCCGGCGTACATCAGCGGAAACAGCACCTTCGGCCAGCGGTCGTGCGCGCCGTCGAGCAAGCCATAGAAGTGTTGCTCGGCCAACGGCAACAGCAGCGGATATTTCGGATGATACTGCACGAAATCGGCTTCGTGCAGGATCGGACTGTGCACGCTCCCCTCGTACCACAATACCTTCGCTTTGATGGCATAAATTGCCCGCTCGTCCCAAAACCGTTGTGGTGTGAGCAGCGTCTGCACGATCGCAGCGATGATGAGGACGCCGATTAGGATTTGACATGCATGCGCAACGGGCGATTGGTCTTCGCTTTTTAACTTCGTTAGCGTGGAACGAACGGGCGAGAAATGCGTCATCACGCCGCCGATGAGACCGATCGCGGTGAGTCCCCAACTGAATGCAGAGCCGAGCGGACCGCCGGCGAGCGACCAGAAAAACGAACACCAGCCGATCCCGGCGACTCCCGCACAAAGACTGAGTCCCCAAACTTCTGCTGTAGAGATCACACTGGCGGACGAGCCGCCAGTGCCACCCCGAGGAACACGACCCGCGAGCAATTGCACGAGGAGGCGGCCCAGTCCCACACAGCCGAGCAGACCGATGAGTACTTTCAACACGGTCGTCATGGCGCAACGGCCTCCTCATACGTTCGCAGCACGACCGTGTACGGCGGAACGAAATTCGGGTTCTGCTGACGCTGCCGCACGAAGTGAAGCCAGTTGAGATCCTCGGCGTTTCGCTCGGGCATCACGTACTCCGGCCCCTCGAAATACTCGAGCACGAAATCGGGATGCGCATCGCTCAACACATCGGCCGGAAGTTCTTTCAACCGGTAGGCGGCAAGTTGCCGTTCTTGATGTGCCCGCGGAATGAGATACTCGGCGTCGGGATGAATGCGATGCAGAATCTTTCGCGGATACAAATAGTACGACAGAAAAAACAGCTTCTGATCGCTGACGACAAAAATGCGGCTGTTTTCCGGCGTCGCCGAGCGCAAGTAGCGAATGACCTCGCGATTCGCATCGCTGATGTTCGGCAGCATCTCATCGCCGGAGTACAGCCGGTAGTAAGGCCAGTCTTTGATGCGGTCCCAGACGCCGCCTCCCAGATGAAAAACCGCGAGCAACAGCGTCGCCGCGAGCAATCCCGTTTTGATCCACCGCGTAGCGGTCCCCATCCATGATGTCGAAGTCTGATCCCATAGCATCGGCTGAACTTCGGCGATCAGCCGCTGCACGCCGTCGATCAAGCGCTCGCATCTCAACCAGGTGCGCACGGCAACCACCGTCAACACCGGCCCGGCATAAGCGAACAGCCACCAGACTGCCTCGGCTCGCCCTACCGCTTCGAATTGCCCATAGACATCGTCAGCCCGCACCTGCTGAAACGCCCAGTTCTGCACGGCTTCGACGGGAATGATCCACCCGGCGAGTGACACGATGATGCAGAGGGCCGTGATAATTGTGAGTGTGACCGTCACAAGTTTTGGGATCATATTAGACTTTTAAGGTCGGTCAGCGAATTCAGCACAGTACCGTTGACTTGAGTGTGTAACCACTCCATTTGTTGAGCGAACGCGAGGAGCTCCATGCCATATTCGAAGATCAACGAATTTACAAAGCGTACACGTCCGGCGAGCGATTATCAATCGGATACCAGCGCAGCAGTAGGCACGCCCGCCTCGCCGCGAACCGAAGACGATGGATGCGTGTCGTCATACTCCAGCGTCTGCGGTTTCGTTCTGCCGGGGTCAAGAACGGTGGTATTGATACAGCGCGTCGATTGAGCTATTGTGACCAAGAGCAATCGCCGCCACAGCTCTCGGGCCATTGACGCAACGGTTAGCGTGCTTCCCTTACAAGGAAGAAGTTGCAGGTTCGAATCCTGCATGGCCCACTCTCATCCTTTCATTTCTGTTGGACGGCGATTTGTCACCGGGTGGGTTTTCCTTATCGGGTCGATTATCGGGGGGCGATTCGGTAACATCGGGGGGCTTGGGACCGGCGGGACGGGTGGCGGGGCTTTTCTGGTCTGTGAACACGGTTCCCTGGTGCCTGCGGGATGGGCCGGATGGAGCGGATCGTCATCTTGAGCTTGGCGGGGATTGTCGCGGCCTTGCCGGCGATAATGGCGGCGGGCTGCGCGGTTTCTACGTCTCACGCGTCTCGTACACTGCGCGTTGTCGATTTGCTGTGGGGCTTGCGGGCGCTGCTGGGGTTGGGACTCTTGGGGTTCTGGTTCGTTTCGACGACGAGCCCGCCGGGGGACGTCGGCGTTCCTGTGTTCACGCTGTGGGAGGACGAGGCGCTTCCCGATCTGGTCTTCTCCTTTCGGCTCGATCGACTGACGGCGGTCTTTCTTGCATGGGAAACATTTCTCTCGGCGTGCGCGATGCGGCGGTTTCGTGCCGGGGCGTTACGGCTTGATGATCGGCAACGCACGGCGTGGATGTACGGCGGCATGCTGGTGACGGTCGTCGACCTGTTCGTGCTGTCGGCGAATTTGTTGTTGACGCTTGCCTGCGGGATTCTCATTTCCCGAATTTGCGAATTGATGTGCCGCGGCAGCGTCGATGCGGAATTTCTCTTACATCATCAGGGTGCCATTGGCGGGCAAGCCGCCGGTGGCACCCGCGGCCAGATCAGAGCGCATGGATCCGGCACGGTTCTGCGCTGGGGTGAAGCTGCGTTGTGGGTGACGCTGCTCTTGGCGTGGCAGTTTTTCGGAACGGGCGACTATGCCGCGTTGTGTGACCCTCTGGTTCAGCAGAGAGTGGCGTCGGACAATCCGGCGGCGATCCCGGTGCTGGCGTTGTGTCTGGTGTGGGTGACGCTGGCGTTCGCGCGGCAGTTTCCATTTTTGTTGCCGACGTCGGTCGCGACGCATGGCGAAGGCGATCGCGAATCCCCCCTTGCGCGAGAGTTGATGGACTTGCCGGTCGATGGTCTGTTACGCGGGTTCCTCGTCTGGCCGATCGGATTTTGGATATTGTTTCGGCTGGGGCCGGTCTGGCAGCACGTGGGGGTTGCGCGTCAACTGTTGGGTCTCGCGGGCGCCGTGACGGCGGTGCTGGCCGTGGCGATGGCCGCGGTCGGAACGAATCGCCGCGAGATTCTTTCGTATGGCAGCGCGGCGCATCTGGGATTGATCGCGATGCTGTTTTCGATGGGGTCATTGACGGCGATGTTCGCGGGGCTGATGTTGATCGGATTTGACGCGGCGGTGCGACTGTTGATTGAAACGATGACGACGTCGCGAGCCGTTCCCCCGCGTGACGCACCGGGGCCGTCTTCCCGATCTCTGATTTTTTTCTCCGCGATCGTGATACTGCTGTGGGGAGCATGCGGCGGGAGAGGGTTTTTGGGAACCGAGTTGGCACATTCTGCGACGCTGGATTCCGTTTCTTCGCCAGCCGGTCTTCCCGCGGCGATTTTCAAGGCGTTTCCGTGGATTGTGATCTTTGTTCTGAGCGGAGAAAGCTGGAGTTTGCTGCGATGCGGCGCCATTTCCTCTCGGCAACGCAGTGGCATGAGTGAAGACCGAAACCCATTGACGTTGCCGGCGTCTTCGTGGATCGTTTGGCTGGCCGGTCCAGCGTGTGTGGGGATTTTCTGCCTGTGGCGAATGGATTTGATGCAGAGCTTGCTGCTTCCGCTTCAGCCTGTTCACGTTTATCCATTCGATCTGTCGATGTTCGCGATCATGTTCAGCAGCGTATCGCTGGCGGCGATCGCGGTCGGTTTGCTGTACGGCCTCAACCCCGAATGGCGAAACGCGCTGCGGAAACCGGTCGAACCGCTATTATCGCCGTTGCAGCGCGGAGCTTATCTTCCCGACGTGTGGAAGTTGATGGTCTGGCAACCGGCCGGATACTTCGCCGAATTGTGCCGGTTCTGCGAAGAGACGGCTTGGCCGGCGGCCGGGCGGTTCTTTCGCCGGTTGATTTCGTTGTGGGGCGAGAGTTTTCTCGGCGAGCTGGAGCATGGGAACATTCGCGTGTATGGCGTCGTGGTCCTGTTGACGACGGCGCTGATGCTGGGGCTGCTGTTGTATCCGGAGTTGTGACCGTGTGGGCATCGCTGAATCAATATCTGCTGTTGCTCGTCATCACCTCGCCGCTGGTGGGGATTCTGGCGATTGCGGTGATTTCGCGCGGCGGGCCTAAGGCGGCGGCGGAGCGGGAAGCGGTTGTTCTTCACGCGCTGCTGACGCTGGGACTGGCGGGATTGCTGGTGATTCAATATCGCGCTCCCGCCGCTGTGCCGCAGACGAATGCCGCGGCGCGCGACATTCCCACCGTGCAGATGCGGGGAGGTTTTCGCTGGATCGGCGATTCGGTGCGTCTCGAAGAACGGCGGGCGGCGAAACAAACATCGGAAGACGATCGGCTGTTTCATCTGCCGTTGTTGCCGATTGTGCGGATGGCGTGGGGCATCGACGGCGTGAGTCTCTGTTTTATCGTGATGACGTCGCTCGTAATGATCCCCGCGCTGTTATCCCCGGCTCACCGTCGCGGCGGGGGGGCGAATGCACCGGCGGCGTTTCCAACTCATCACAAAGACGACACGGTGACGGCGATCTGTTTGTTGGGATGTTCGTTCGGTTTGCTCGGCCTGCTCGCCGCACAGGACGTCGTGTGGTTGATGGCCTGCGCGGGGATGCTGATCGGGTTCAGTGCGTTTTTGTTAGGAACGTGCGGCGGTGTCGACCGGCGTGAGGCGATAACGCGGTCGGTCGCGCGGCTGGGTATGGGGACGCTCGCTATCGGCCTGGCGCTGATCGGTTTCGTGTATGCGTTTTCCTGGATGCAGGTCTGGGGAGGTGAGACGGAATTTCTCCCCGATTTCTTATGGCAGCGCGTGCAACACGATCTCGTCGTTTTGCGTGAAATCGATCCGGTGGCCGATCAGGTCTGGCGACAAACGGCGCCGGCGATCGGCCTGATGTGTCTGGCGGGTGCATGGGCCTGGCTGCCGATGTTTCCGCTGCATCGCCGCTGGATTCCGTTGTGGCGGCAATCGCCCCCGGGGCTGCGTTTCGTCTGGTTGTGCGTCGGATCGCAGCTCGGGTTGTTCGGTCTCGTGCAGTTTGCATTGCCGGTGTTCGGACCGCTGGAGGATGCCACGATCTGGTGGAGCGGACTGCTCGGTCTGAGCGGCTTTTTATACGCACAAGGCGTGATGGCGAAACAACGGACGTTTCTCTCGGCGGTCTCGTATGGCGTCGTCGCCCAGCAGGGGTTGTGCTTCGCGGCGCTGACGTGCGGCGAGCGGGCCGCGTTCTGGGGAGGATTGCTGCAGGTCGTGAATGTGGGTTTGTCGGTGTCGTTGCTCGTGTGGCAGTGCATGCAGGGGGAGAGAACGAACGAAGCCCCGTCGTGGTGTCATCGCGCGGCGATCGGTTCGATGAGCGGCATACCGGGGACGCTCGGCTTTATCGGCCAACTGCTGATGCTCTGGGGATTGTTTCGTTCGCCGATCGCCGGCGAGATGGTTTTGTTAACCGTGCCGGCGATCGTGTTCGGCGGGCGATTGTGGCAGTGGGCTGTGCAATTGCCGTTTGATGTTGAATTGGGCGAATCGCCGCAGATCTCGAATGGCGAAATTCCGACGCCGTCGATCAGCACGTGGACGGCTCGGGGGTACGCCGTGGTTGTCGCGGGTGTGTTGATGATCTGCGGCGTGCATCCCGGCTTGATGTTGAATCGGCTTCGTCCGTCGACGGAACATCTGGCGCTGGCGGGCAAACCGGTTGCCGAGAAAGAGGTGGTGAAGGTTGCCGCACCGCGCGTGCGGGACGGAGGACCGATGACGGAACCCGCGGGGCGAGATCGCGAACCATGAGTGCAACACTGGTCGATACGTTGCCGATCTGGATTCTGCTCACCGGAGCCGGCGTGCTGTCGCTCGGAAGCCGGACGGTCAAATCGACGCCGGCGTGGGGTCCGCTGACGTTGTTATTGATTCTGCTGGCCGGTGTGTCGCTGCATTCGTCGGTGAGTTCATCGCTGGTCACAACCACTTCAAACGATGTTTCATCGAACGAGGGCGTAACCGCCGACGCCATGCATTCATGGCGGCTGGTCTGGCAGTCGATTGCTCTGGCCGTGGGGTTTCTCGTCGTGCTGATGACGCTCGACGAAGCGGACGCGGACGACGAGCGAACGTCATCGGCGAGTTCGGGCGTGCGGTACGCCCTCGTCGCTTGTTCGATCGCGGGACTGTGCGGTCTGGCGTGTTCGTCGACGTTGTGGGGATTGTTCGCGGCGGGACGACTCTGCTTTTGGCCGCTGTTGCTCGGATTTCGGCGTGCCGAGGGGCCGTCAGTGGAGAATCCCGGCGTCTCCAGCAGCGGACGAATTCTATCGAACGTGTTCTGGATGAAAATGCTCGCGAGTGTTTCGCGGAATCCTTCTACCCAGGCCGGGGCGCATGAAACGGGCGATCCGGTCATCATGTTGGTGTGGCGCGAAGCCTGGTCGATGGTGCTGATGCTTGTCGGCCTCGCGATTCTCGCGGCGTGGACCGGCTGCACTTCGCTGTCGTTGGCGGAGTTGCGGGCGTTTCAGCCGGAGGCGCAACAATCGGCGATCGGGGGGATCGCCGGCGTGCTCCTGGTGATCGTCGGAGCGGGCTGGACGATTCCGCTGCATCTGGAAACGCTCGATATCGCCGAGCGAGGCAACCCCGCCTCGTCGGCGTGGCTATTGAGCGTGCAGAGTCTCTCGGCGGTCATGACCGTCGGCACGGCGGCGGTGGGGACGTCGCTGGGGCGGTTCGTTCCGGCCGAGACGATGCTGATTGTCTTTGCCGGTTGGGCGTTTGTGCTGGGGAGTTTCATCGTCCGCCGGCAGATTCACTTGCGACGTTGGCTCGCGGCGCTGGTGCTGGCGCAAAGCGGCTGGTGGATGACGAGCATCGCGCTGGCGGTCGCTCAGAAAAACATGGAGGAGTTCGCGCCCGTCGTGGCGTTAATGTATCCGCACAATTTGAGCGTGGCCCCATATCTGATGATCGCCGACCTGACGGCGATTCTCGGTTTCTCGGCAATCTGCCGGTTTGTGCTCAACGGCGAACGCGAGTTGACGTACCTGGACGACCTGCGCGGCATGCTGCGACAGCAACCGTTGGCGGCGGGATTGGCGGCGGTGTCGCTGCTCAGTTTGCTGGGGCTGCCGTTGACCGCTGGTTTCTGGGGACGCTGGCAAATCGTTTGCGGCGTGTGGAGCGTGCAATTGATTCAACCGCGCACGGGCTTGCCCGCGGTTCACGGCGGATTTGTGGTGTTGGCCTTCGTCGCGGTGTGGTCTCAGATCGTCGTCATGCAGGCGATTTGGCAACCGCTGCGGATGATCTTATTCGAAGCCCCCGCCGGGCGGATCGCGACGAAAGAGCGACAAGCGGCGTTATCGGTTGCGATTCTGGCGGCCTTCATCATAGTGGGCATCGGTTTGATGCCCGATGCACTGCTGCGAGAATTGCGCCAGATCGTGTCACTGTGAAAGAGCGGCATGTTTTCGCAGGAGTACAGGCTTTAGCCTGCCCCAGTCAGCCGGAAGGCCGTGCTCGTACGATCAAACCGCAAACAACGGAGACTGAAGCGCGTGAACTCGACGAATTCCCCACCCGACGGTTCGAAGACGACGATTGTCGTCAAGATGCTGCTGCAGATGCTCATCTTCTGGGGATTGTATTTCGTCGTGTGGCCGGCGTTGTTGTGGCGCACGGAGCTTTCGCTCGGCTGGGCCGCGTGGCAGTTCGGCGGGCCGACGAGTCGAACGATCGGACTGACGCTGTTCCTCATCGGCGGCGGGTTGGCGCTGTGGGGATCGCTGGCATTGGCGCGAGTCGGTGCCGGAATGCCGCTGCTGAACTCGGATCGGCCGAAACATCTGGTGGTCGCCGGACCGTATCGGCATCTGCGGCATCCGATGGCGGTCGCCGGGGTGCTGCAAGGAGTCGCGGCCGGGCTCGTCCTCGGTTCACCGCTGGCAACGTTCAGCGGACTCCTCGGCGGAGCGATCTGGTTCTTCCGCAAGAGGCCGCGCGAAGAACGGTATCTGGAAGAGCAATTCGGGGAAGAGTATCGGCGATATCGGGCGGCGGTGCCCGGTTATATTCCGCGGCGGACCGGCTGGGACATCAACGGCGAAAACGCCGACGATGCCCGCGGGCCGTAATATCATTCTCTAAAAGACTTTGCACGATTTTCTGTACGTGGCAAACGAACGTCACGGACGTGTACCACGCCGGTTCCTATCACTCTTTATTGCAAAATATGTGCAAATACACTCGCGTTCCACCTTGAAACTTCACCCGGCGAGAGGATAATAATAAGTAACAGTGAAATCCAACGCCGGGCTGTGAGCCGGCGTAGATCTTATGCCGCTGGTACGCAGAATTTCTCACCAGAACCTCGAACTGACCATGTCGCTCGTGCGAACTCGATCTCTCGCCGCAACGCTGTTCGCCGTCTACGGCTTTTGTGCCGTCGTCGGTCCGGCGGGATTGCACAATCTGATCCCCCACGAGCATCACGCCCCGGCTGAGGCCGCGAACGCCGATCATGCTGACGGTCACGGCCATCATCACGATCACCACGATCATCAGGCCGATCATGAACACCACGCCCGCCATCACCATTCGCACGAAGGGCGGCATTCGCATCTGCCTGGCGAAAGCGAACAGTGCCTCGTCTGCCAATTCATGGCGACGGCGGCGCAGCCGACGGTTCCGCCGGCCGTTGAACTGACGGCGGAATTCGTCGCCGAACTGACGCCCCCTGCTCTTCCTTCGCGGCATCGCGCGGCGACCTCATCGATTTTGATTCGAGGTCCGCCCGCGAAACGGCCTCGACCCGTCTGATTGCGGTTTGATGGTCCGCGCGCGGAATGACGTCGTCGTTTCGCGCCGCAACATGCTGCGTCGATCCGGCTTTTATCAGATGGCGCGGTCCTTTCAGCCGTCGTTCTTTGGGACGTCGACGTCATTCGCATGGACCGCCCCATGCCCTTTGTTATTTTCCCTCATTCTTATCGCGTTATTGAAGAAATAAGGTGCGTTATGAACCCTCGTCGTACAGGATTTACGTTGATCGAATTGTTGGTGGTGATCGCCATCATCGCCGTGTTGATTGCCCTGTTGCTCCCCGCCGTCCAGCAGGCGCGGGAGGCGGCGCGCCGCACGCAGTGCCGCAATAATTTGAAGCAGATCGGGCTGGCATTGCACAATTATCACGACTCGCACAACACGTTTCCCTCCGGCTGGATCGGCGTCACGGCGGGGGTCCACACGGCTCACGACGGCACGAACGGCGCCGGATGGGGAACGATGATCCTGCCGTACGTCGATCAGGCCAACTTATACAATCTGTTCAATTCCAGCTACAACATCGAACACCCGCTGAACGATGCGTTTCGACTGACGCCGCTGACGCTGTTTCGTTGCCCGTCCGATCCTCAGCCCGATCGCTGGAACATCGAGGAAGAAGGAAGCCCCGGCACGGTGATTTGTGAGCTTCCCACGGCGAATTATGTTGCGTCCTTTGGAACCGAAGAAATCGACGGCTGTGAAAATCCCCCCGGCACGCCCCCGGTCGCGGCGAACGGCCAATGCCTGGGTGACGGTGCGTTCTATCACGACAGCGTCGTTCGTCTCCGCGATCTGACCGACGGGTCGAGCAACACGCTGATCGCGGGCGAGCGCCGCACGAATGAACCGCTGGGATGGTATTCGACATGGGTCGGCCGCGTCGCCGAAGGAGAAGAAGCGTTCCAGCGGGTGACCGGCGCGCTCGATCATCCCCCCAACGATCCCGCCGCCCACTTCGACGATTTCAGCAGCGTGCACGAAGGGGGAGCCCAGTTCGTACTGGGCGACGGCCACGTGCAGTTCATCAGTGAGAATATCGACAAAAATGTTTATCGGGCTTTGGGCACCATTCAGGGAGGAGAAGTCATCAGCGAATACTGAGCCTTCCGCGGGCGAAACGCCCGCGGAATATTTTTTCATTTTGCGATTGCATAAAACGGCACGTCGATGACATAATGTTCATCGCCTGTTCTCCCAGCAACGCTCGATGTCGGCGGTCGCCTCTTTATTTCAGGAGTTCCCTTTATGGCTTACGAACAATACGTCGACGATTTCGGTGCACGGGACTTCTTCGCGAGCGACGCCGCGCTCGATCTGCGGATGGCGTTTATCCGCCGGACATATCTGCATCTGTTCGGCGCGATTCTCGCATTTATGGGATTGGAAGCGGTCGTCTTTTCGAACGACGCGCTTCGGATTCAGATTCTCAATGTCATCACGCTCAACTGGTGGGCGGTGCTCATCGCTTTTCTGGTGGTCAGCATGGTGGCGAACCGCTGGGCTTCCAGCGGGGCATCGCAGGGGATTCAATATCTCGGATTGGGACTGTACGTGCTGATCGAGGCGGTGATTTTCGTGCCGCTGCTGACGTATGCTCAATTCTTCGGCGGACCGAACGTGATCCCCACCGCCGCGATGATTACATTGTCGATCTTCGGCGGACTGACGGCGTTCGTGTTTCTCACCAAGCAGGACTTTTCCTTCCTGCGAGGGTTCCTGATGCTGTGCGGTTTCGCAGCGTTCGGTTTGGTGCTTGTTTCCGCATTCATCGGCTTATCGTTAGGGAGCGGTTTCGCGATTGCGATGGTGGCGCTGATGTCGGGTTACATTCTGTACGACACCTCGAACGTGCTGCATCATTATCGCACCGATCAGCACGTGGCGGCGTCGCTGGCGCTGTTTGCTTCAATCGCCACGCTCTTCTGGTACGTATTGCGGCTCACCACGATTTTAGGGGATGATTGACCGCAGCGATCGTGAAATGAACTTCAAATAAACTTCATCAACCGCCTGGGAACCGCCCGGTCCCAA
This sequence comes from Planctomycetaceae bacterium, assembly GCA_040881995.1. Lineage (GTDB taxonomy): Bacteria > Planctomycetota > Planctomycetia > Planctomycetales > Planctomycetaceae > JAQCEJ01. The sequence continues at coordinate 17,584 of JBBECD010000090.1, read as the reverse complement.
GGCGGTTTTTCGTTCGCATGAATCGATTTACGTCGAAAATCGGCAAATTGGGAAAACGTGGTTGGACAATCCGAAAAATCTAACCTACGTTTGTATTGGAGGAGAGCCTATGTCCAATCAGCCAAAGAAGTCGTTTCGTCTGAAGAATTTTCCGCTGGCCCGCGCGAAACACATGATCAGCCATACGACGATTCTGATTCTCAGCGTTTTTCTGCTGGGGCTGGAACTTGGAAATATGGGGAAATCCGGGCCGAATCCGCAGACGATCGGCATGGTCTCCTTCGGACTGATCTGCTGGCTGGGCCTGGGTCAGGTTTCGATCATTCGCAAGCAGCGCGACGCCCAACTGGCGATGGACGCTGCGATTTCCCAGATCGAAGCCCGCGTCGACCGGCACATCAAGACGTTGTCGATGCACGACGCCGCGGCGTTGTCGAATTGCAACAACGCCATCGCCGCCGGAACCAAGTCGTAGCAGCGGCCGCGAAGCCGTTCGCCCTCCACCCCGGATCGCGTTTCACGCGTGCCGGGGTCTGCGTGTTTCTGCGAGCACGTCTTCGCCTGTGTTAAAGTATCTCAGACGAGCGAGTGATCTGACTTCGCTGGGGGCTCGCAAAGCCTCGACCCCAGCCACCCCACCATAAGATCACATCAGCGTGAGACACGACATTGTGGCGCACGGAAAAAGGCTGCCGCGTGCCAAGAGAACGCCATGCCTGCCCAAAAAAAGAACCGAGCCCCACAGAGGTGAGGCTCGATTCTGCTAACAGGTTGTTGAAAAATGACAAAGTGTGCGATTCCGGGTGGCACGGGCGGCTTGTCCGCCCGTGTTTTTCCGTAGTCTATCGTTCACACTGGCGGGCAAGCCGCCAGTGCCACCCATTTTTCAACACGCTGCTAAGGCGACAAAGGGGAGCCGGCGTCCTGTCGGACGGTCTCCTTGTTCTGCGATTACAACAGACCCTTGTCGTAGTTAACGACGACGCGGCCGCCGCGTGACGTGACCGACACGGAGTATTTTCCGTAGTCGTACACCACGCGTTTGCCGTCCCGGCTGCAGCGGACGCGCTCGCAGCCGCAGTTGGGAACGCAAATCTGCACGTAGACGCAGGGCGCTTGTTCGCAGCGATTGCATCTGTCCTTACGCCAACAGGGGTCGCGAACCGCGACGATCTTCGGCACCGAACAGGGTGAAACGCGGCGGACATCCTGGTATTGGACGTTGTGATACAACGGAATCGGCGCACCGGAGACCATGCCGGGATCGGCCGGCATGTACTGATCGGGGATCGGACCTTCAATCATCGGTCCGTCGAGCGGTTCCTGCACCGAATCGGCAGGTCCAAGCGACGGATCGGGCTGACCGAAAAATATGGGGGCTCCCAGAATCGGTCCGCTGGTTTCGCGTCCCGCGAGCAGAAAGCTCCGTTCTCCGCCGGATACGCCGGCTGTCGAAATGACGAACAGGCACAAAGTCCAACTTGCTGTTTTTAACATCATGAATTCTCCTTCCCTGTGTGAATCGGATCGAAAACCGTCATTCGATTCTAACAGATTGTTTGAGCGGGGGGCAAATCTCGTTTTTCCCTATCATTAATATACGACCCGGACGGGACGACGCGGCCCATTTTTTTCCCCGCAACGACGATTGATCCCCCTCGCGAACGGCTTCTGCGGACGGCGACTCGTGGGTAATCTGCGGGCGGACCAGCGAGCAAGGCGATTACCCGCAACGCGCGAAATACTCCCGCCGTAGCGTTTTTTTGCCGAATTTCGTCTGGCGAAACTTTGCGGGGGAGACCGGCTATTGTCACCATGCGGTCAAAAAAGATATGATTCGAGTGATCACGCGCGGAGAACCTCAGCGACCGGACGGCAAAGCAGCGACTCGAAGAACGGTTTTCAGAATGATGATGTTTAACAGGTTCGGTTTGACGGCGGCGATGGTACGAGCGGCGGCATCGTTGTTGCTCGTCGCGGCCGCGGGGAGTTTCGTGGGGTGTTCCGGTGCCTCGCCCACTGTTCCCGACCAACAAAACGAAACGGCGAAAACGGTAAAATCCAAAGGGAAGAACAACAAGCAACCGGCCGATGACGGCGAATCGGGCAACGGGCAGACGCAGGACGAACGCGCCGGCGGCACGCGCATAAACGCCAACGGCAAAAAGTGGATCGGCGATATTCCGTACGACGTCTGGTTCGACAGCCCGCTTGAAATCGTCAACACCGAAGGGGAAGTCGGCACGGAGATGACGGCGGATGCCGGCGACTCCGCAAGTCGGGATCCCTCCGCGGAAACGTCCGATTCAACCGGCGGCACGGAATCGGCGGGGGAGACGGGAAATGCCGGACCGGCCGATTGGGCGAAACTGCTGCCCGAAGCGGTCATCGAAGCGGAAATCAAGACCATCCGCAACGAGATGAACAACGGGCTGCAGTCGCTGTCGCAGTATCAGGCGCACTATAAAGAGATTCAAGTCGACGGCGCCGTGTTGTCGGCGATCGCCATGATCATGCCGCATCATCCCGCCACGTTCACGTGGAAACCGAACGCGAAATACATCCGCGGCCTGGGAGGCGAGATCAGCAAAAACTCCACCGCGCTCGGCAAGAAAGCCTACGATGCGACAAAAGAACCATTCGAAAAGATCGTCTCGGTGCTCAGCGGCAATCTGCCCCCCGATTTGGAAGAGGTTCCCGAGACGGTTTCCTTCGCCGAAGGGGTCGCACGCGGCGACCTGATGAAACGGATGCAAATGAGCTACGACTGGCTGCGAAAAAACGTCCCCGCGGAGACCGTCTTGATGGAACAAGGGGAACGCATCCGTCACGAAGCCGCGCTGTTGGCGACGATGGGCACGATCATCAACCACGAAAGTTACGATCTCACCGACGAAGCGAGTTATCGCCAATATGCGACGTCGCTCATCGAATCGTGCCAAACCGTCATCGACGCTTCGAACAACGGCCGGTTCGACGAATACAGCGGCGCGCTCGATAAAATCTACAAGGCATGTAACGACTGTCATGTCGACTGGCGCGGCGAATGAACGATGGATAATGGATAGTTGAAAATTGACAATTGACAATTGATGAATAAACGCAGCATAACAGCTTCAGCATGACGACTCCTCGCATCCCTCCGAATCGAAAGCAGATTCCCATGAATTCGACCCGCGCGAATCTCTTATTGTCTTTCGTCGCCGCTTCGACGTGTGCATTCATCTTGCTGATGAGCGCGACGCCATCGGCATTCGGCGACGTGATCGAACTCTCGACCGGACACAAAATTCAAGGGGACGTGCTCAAAGAGCAGGGGGGCGAACTGTTCGTCGATATCGGCATCGACATCGTCCGCGTGCCGCTCGATAAAATCAAGAGCCGGGCGAAGACCGAAGCCGAAGAGACCGTGGCGACCTCCGAGAAAGACCAGGGCATCTATCAGACCGCCCGCCTGCCGAAAAAGAACGTCGAACAACTGACCGAGGAATTCGGCGAAGGCGTGGTGCTGATTCAAACTCCCGGAGGACTCGGCTCGGGTTTCATCATCAACAAGCGAGGGTATTGCGTCACGAATTATCATGTGATCGAACGTGAAACGCGCATTGCCGCCACTATTTTTCAAAAAAGCGAAGACGGTGAATTCGTCCGCCGCAGAATCGATGACGTGCAGATCGTCGCCTTGAATCCGTTTTTCGATCTCGCCCTGTTGCAGATACCGGCTCAGGAAGATCTGCCGTTTCGTCCGGTCTACATCGCCGAAGACGTGGAACTCCGCGAGGGGGACGACGTGTTCGCGATCGGCAATCCGCTCGGTCTGGAGCGGTCGGTTTCGCAGGGGATCATCAGCACGCGGAATCGCAATTTCGAGGGAATCGTCTACATCCAGACGACGACGCAAATCAATCCCGGCAACAGCGGCGGACCGCTGTTCAACTCGCGGGGGGAGGTGATCGGCGTGACCAACATGAAGCTGCTGTTCGGCGAAGGTCTCGGCTTTGCCATCCCCGCGTTCTATTTAAAGCATTTTCTGTTGAACCGAGACGCCTTTGCCTTCGATAAGAATAACGACAACTCGGGATACCGGTACTTGTCGGCTCCCCGCCGCCGCAATCCCGAGTCCCCCCCGGCGGAACAAGCCGGCAAGTGACATAGGGAATGCGAATTGTTATCAGGTATTCGAGGCCAAGGCCGTTGATGCCCTAGAACGTGTCCTCACTGTTGAGAAAAGACACACTGACGGACAAGCCGCCAGTGCCACCCAAAATTTTTTAACGGTCTGCTATGTCAGACCGTGACGAATGCAAAAATCGCAAAATAGTTGAAACCGAGGGGGCCGGACGAGAGTATCACACGTTTGCGGGGCAGAAGAGGGGACAAGGTGCGCGCGGCAGCGCCCCTCAACCGCGCCGGATGCCGAGAAGAAAGTTACGAAAATCAGACGGGTCGATGACGGGGCGGTCCATCAACGACAACGCCACCGAAAAACGCCATCGGAAGATGTTCACACTACGCGAAGGAAACACAATGAGACACGGAATACTGCGGATATCAATGGGACTGTTACTGCCGATCGCCGGCTTGCTGGCGCTGTCGACGACGGCGCGAGGAGCCGACGTCGCCCCGACGGAAAAACTGCTTCCCCCGAAAGTGCTCGCTTATTTTTCGATTCCGAGCGTTCAGCAGTTGAAGGAATCGTGGACCGAGGGCTCATCGGGCAAGCTGTTCAACGATCCCGAGTTCGCCGAATTCGCCAGGCAGTTCGATGAGCCGATCCAACAATTCTCCGACCAGTTCGAAGAAAAAGTCGGTCTCAGCATCGGTCAGGTGCTCAACATTCCGACCGGGGAAGTCAGCTTCGCCGTCGTCGCGGGCGAAGGAACGAGCCTTATCGGCGGCGTCGCGTTTCTCGATTTTGGCGATCATCGCGAGGAAATCGACAAGCTGCTCGCATTGGGCCGGCAGGCCGCCGAAGACGAAGGGGCGACCGTTTCGACCGCCGACGTCGACGGAACCGAAATCGTCAAATTCTTCCCCAAGGAGGGCGAAGAATCCGAAGAGGGCGGCGATCCCGAAAATTATCTCTGCTACTTCGTGAAAGATTCGCTGATCGTCGTCTCCAACAATCAATCGTACCTGGAAGCGACGTTGACGCGCTGGGACGGCAAGCACGCCCGCACCTTCGGCGATAACATCGAATACAAGTACATCATGACGCGCTGCACGACTGCGGAAGACAAAGCACTCATGAAATGGTACGTCAACCCTATCAGCCTCGTGCAGACGGTGGTGACCCTCGGCGCGGCGCAGGAACCGGGAATCGGCATGGCCATGGGCTTCATGCCGATTCTGGGTCTCGATCGCTTGAAAGGCATGGGGGGAGCCGTTGAAGGTCCGACCGACGATTTCGAAGCGGTGACGCGGTCGTTTATGTTCGTCGATCTGCCGGCCCGCGGCGTGCTGGCGATGTTCCAGCTCAAGACCACGGAACTCGCCCCCCCCAAATGGGTTCCCGCCGACGCGCCGGCGTATTCGACGTTTCAGTGGGACATCGAAGCGGCCTACACCGCCGTCGAACAGATGGTCGATTCGTTCCAGGGGGCGGGCGCGTTCGATCGCCTCGTCGATCAGGCCGCTGCTGAAGGGCCGCAAATTCACATCAAGAAAGACGTGCTCGACAAGCTCGACGGCCGAATTCATATCACTAACGACGCCTCATTCGACGCCGAAGCGACCGATATCAGCGAAATGCAAAGCATCGGCAAAATGCTGTTCGCCATCGGTCTGAACGATCAAGCGGCCATCGAATCGGTGGTGAAGAAAGCCATCGAACAGGGGGATGGATTCCCCGGCGAGACGCGCGACTTCCAGGGGACGACGATTTACGAAGCCGAGTTGGGCCCCGGTCAGTCGTTCGCCTTCGCCATCGTTCTCGACAATTTATTCATCACCAACGACGTGACGAAACTGGAATCGATCATCCGCGACGACCCAGACCAGAAAAGTCTCGCCGACAACGATGAGTTCAAACGACTGGCCGACAAGATGCCGCAGCAGACGGCGGGGCTGACGTATCAGCGGCAGGACACGCAGTTGGAAGCGATTTATGAGATGTTCCGGAACGGAACCTTTTCGCAACTGATGGGTGCGGCGGGCGAGAATCCGCTGCAACAGGTCGATTTCAGTCTGCTTCCTCCGTTCGAAACCGTGAAGAAATACCTTTCGGTTGCAGGATCGTACATCGAACCCGACGATCAAGGCGTTTTGTTCGTCGGTTTTCAATTGAAAAGCAAAAATCAGTAATCGCGTTCGTCTCGGCTAAAGAGTCGACGGCGATTGAACCGTCGGCTCAACCGCGAAATCGTCACACCACTCAGAGCGAAACCTGTGTCCGTTCTGAGTGATGTCGGTTTAATAGATTGTTGAAGTCTTGTAGACATCTAAGGTTTTCATTCTGACTCATCCTTCATCCCTCATAATTCATCCCTTGATTTAAAGGCACCCTCACCCCGGCCCTCTCCCAGCGGGAGAGGGAGAATAAAGGCAACAACATCGCGATGGCGTGGCCGATCGAGCATGGGGGATGGATTCTGCTGGCGGTTTGGATCGTCACGCTCGGTCCCGGTTGGCTCACGTACAAGAAACGATTCTTGCATCGCGTCGCCACGCCCCCCGATCCCCACACCGACTGGCCTCTCGTCAGCATCATCGTTCCGGCTCGCGACGAAGCGGCTCAGATTAAAACGACGTTGCGGACGTTACTGTCGCTGAATTATCCCCGCTTCGAAATCATCGCCATCGACGACCGCTCGCAAGATGACACCGGCACGCTGATGGACGAAGCCGCGCGAGACGATGCCCGCATCTGTGTGGTTCATGTCCGCGAACTCCCGGCGGACTGGCTCGGAAAAAATCACGCCCTCGATCTCGGAGCGCGGCAGGCGCACGGCGAATTCCTCTTGTTCACCGACGGCGACGTCGTCTTTCAACCCGACATTCTCACGAGCGCCATGGCGGCGATGCTCGAAAAAAAACTCGACCATCTCTGCCTGATTCCGCGGCTCATTCCCGGAAGTTATCTCGAAAATTCGCTGGTGACACAGTTCACGCTGCTGTTCGCCGCCGGAGTGCAGCCGTGGCTGGTGTCGAGTCCGCTCCAGCGGTTCTATGCGGGAATCGGCGCGTTCAATCTCGTCAAGAAGTCGTCGTACGAACGATGCGGCGGACACGCGCCGATCCGCATGGACATCCTCGACGACGTGAAACTCGGCAAGCTGTTCAAGCGGAACGGCTTCAGGCAGGACTTGCTCGTTCCCGGCGACGGCATCGCCGTCCGCTGGCAAAGTTCGGCGTGGGGCGTGATTCGCGGCCTCGAAAAAAATGCGTTCGCCTCGGTGAATTACTCGCTCGTCACGCTGCTCTTGTTTACGGCGGCGATTCTGACCATCGAAATCTTTCCCTACGTCGGAGCCGTACTCGTCGACGGCCCCGGTCGCTGGGGTTACATCGGCACGCTGCTGTTCGCGCATGCGTATTTCGGCTGGGCGGGAGGGATGGCCCACAGCAGTTGGTCGACATTTCCCATGCTGCCGATTTCGTTGCTCGGACTGCTGCTGGCCTACTGGCGATCGGCGTTCATCGCCCTCAAGAACGGCGGCGTCCGCTGGCGCGACACGTTTTATCCGCTCGACGTGCTCCGTAAGAATCTGTACTGAACGCCTCACGCCACGATAGCGTTTTCGTCCGCCGTCGATCAGAATGCGATCAACACCGCATTTCGGATTCGACTCCATCATCAGTGAGGAACAAATCATGACGCCGATCATACATCGTCTTCGCCCGGTTCTTGCGATCGCCATTGTCGCGATGAGCCATTCGATTGTGCTCGCCGACGACGAACTGGGCGATCATCCGCGGTTTCCGCTGTGGGAAAACGGCGCTCCGTTCGCCGCCGGCGACGAAGAACAAGACACGCCCTCGCTGACGGTGTATGCTCCCCCTGCTGATACAGCCAACGGCTGCGCGGTCGTCGTTTTTCCCGGCGGCGGTTACGGCGGACTCGCGCTCGGCCACGAAGGAGACGAGATCGGCAAGTGGTACAACTCGTTCGGCGTGACGGCGTTCATCCTGAAGTATCGCCATGCTCCCGCGTACAAACATCCCGTGCCGCTGACGGACGCCCAGCGCGCCGTCCGCTGGGTGCGAACGAACGCCGGGAGGCATCACGTCGACCCCGAGCGCATCGGCGTGATGGGTTTCTCGGCCGGGGGACATCTCGCCTCGACCGTCGGCACGCACTTCGATAACGGTGCCGCAGATGCGACAGACCCGATCGACCGCGCGAGTTGCCGGCCCGATTTTCTGGTGCTCTGCTATCCGGTGATTTCGCTCAACACCGGCTACACGCACCAGGGTTCGAAACGAAATCTGATCGGCGAAAATCCCGATGAAGAACTTGTCGACAGTTTGAGCAACGATCTGCAGGTGACGAAGGAGACCCCGCCGACGTTTCTGTTTCACACCAACGACGACACCGGCGTCGTTCCCGAGAACAGCATTCTGTTTTACATGGCGCTGCGCAAAGCGGGCGTCCCGGCGGAACTACATATCTACGAACCCGGCCGGCACGGCGTGGGACTGGCTCAGAAAGATCCCATCCTCTCGACCTGGCCCGATCGCCTCAAGGACTGGCTGACGCATCGCAAGTTCATACCGGGATCGTGATCTCATGCGACGCTGCGTATGAATCGCCGAATCGCCGAAGCCATTGCGATAATGAGATAGGGTGATGGGGAGATAGGGAGTTGCTCAGATTCTTCCTCCCCATCACCCTCTCCCCCAATCTCCCCATCGTCCTTTTTCACCGATGTCGCGAGTGATTTCATGCATCCCGCGCTGACGAGACTCGATCACCGTCCCTGGCCGTTGCCGGCCGGTCGCTGGACTTGGCGGCAGTCGTGGTGCGATCTGCTGTTCGCGCACTGGCCGGTTCCCGCGTCGGCGCTTCGTCATCTCGTTCCCGCTGAACTCGACATCGACGAGTTCGAGGGGATCTCGTGGATCGGCGTCGTTCCCTTCCGCATGAAAGGGGTCGCCCCGCGCCACTTTCCCGACCTGCCGTGGCTTTCTGCGTTCCCCGAAATCAATCTACGATTGTATGTGACGCATCGCGGCAAGCCGGGCGTCTGGTTTCTGTCGCTCGACGCCACCAATCCCGTGGCGATTTGGGGCGCGCGGACGTTTTATTATCTGCCATACTTCCGGGCGAAGATTCAGGTCGCGGCGACCGATGACGAGATTCATTACCGCTCGCAGCGCCGCCTCCGCCACGGCGGCCATCGCTTCGAAGCCCGTTATCGCCCGGCGTCATCGCCGAGCGAATCGCCCCCCGGCACGCTCGAACATTTTCTGACCGAGCGTTACTGCCTGTATTCGCGCTCGCCCGCCGGCAAAATCTTCCGCTGCGAAATCCACCACCACCCCTGGCCGTTGCAACAAGCCGAGGGAGAGATCGAGCTCAACGAACTCTTCCACGGTTTTGTGGAGATGCCGACGTCCCCGCCAACGCTGCTGCACTTCGCGCGGCAGATTGACGTGGTGGTCTGGCCGCTGCGGGCGTGTTGAGGTTGGTTTCCTCTATCCAGGAATCGGTTGGATGTTACCATCCGCTCTGGCAACGTCCCTTGCTTTATGCTACTTTGTACACAGTGGTGATGCGCGATCTAAATACGAAAGCCGTCCCAATCTGTGAAAGGAACGCAACGATGAGCACAAACTCCAAAATCGAATGGACCGACGCCACATGGAATCCGGTTCGCGGTTGCACCAAGATCAGTCCGGGCTGCGCTCATTGTTATGCGGAAACATTCGCCGAACGATTTCGCGGCGTGCCCGGTCATCCCTATGAACAGGGATTCGATCTGCGAATGGTTCCGGAGAAATTGACCGAGCCTTTTACGTGGTCGAAGTCGCAAATGGTCTTCGTCAATTCGATGAGCGATCTCTTTCACAAAGACATTCCCGACGATTACATCGAACTTGTCGCCCGCGTGATGGCCACGGCCAATTGGCACACGTATCAGGTTCTGACAAAACGTTCCGAGCGGCTGCGCGACTTGCTGAAGACGAAGCTCGCGTTCGCCGCGGAGTTGCCGCACATCTGGTGGGGCGTCAGCGTCGAGAATCGCAAGCACGGCCTGCCCAGAATTGAACATTTGCGTGAAGCATCGCCGGCGATGTCGTTCCTGTCGATCGAACCGCTTTTAGAAGACATCGGCAATTTCACACTGGACGGTATCGACTGGGTGATCGTCGGGGGCGAAAGCGGCACCGGCGCCCGCCCGATGCAAGCCGAGTGGGTGATGAGCATCCAGCGCCAATGCCAGCGCGCGAAAGTCCCGTTTTTCTTCAAACAGTGGGGTGGGGTGAGAAAGAGCAAGACGGGGCGAGAATTGAACGGGCGGACGTTTGATGAGTGGCCGGTGCCATGTAAAACCAATATGCCGGTTTCTGCAGAGCGTAAGGCAAGGTGCGCCGAATTCGAATCTTTCATCTGTCATTTTGATATTCGTGAGCTGGCAACCGTATAATATGGTGCGACAATGAGCCCGGTGGCTCCTGAGCATTTACCGAATCTACTTGGTGTTTCCTCTTAACATTGACAGCCGTCGATGGGTAAAATAAGTGAATAAGGAGACTGAATTATGTCCATCGACACTGATCAATTGCGTGCGTTGCCCGCCGCCGAAAAAATCCGAATCATAGAAATGTTGTGGGATGACTTGGGGGACGCAGCAACGCCGATTCCACTTCCGGATTGGATTGAGGAAGAAGCGATACGACGCATAAAAGAAATGGACAACGACCCTTCAATTGGTCTCGATCATGACGAGGTCTGGAGACGGATTGATCGACGAAATGGATAAGGCCGTTCGATATCATTCCTTATTTCCGCGAGACGTGAGTGAGGCTGCTGCCTGGTACGATCAGCGAGTCAGCGGACTCGGGGACGCTTTCGTTGACCTCGTCAAACGATGTGTTGCTGATGTTATTGCCGATCCGCAGCGATTTGCACTCCTTGGATCGCAAGTCCGTTACATTCGGATACCGCGGTTCCCCTACATAATCCTATTCCAAGTAACACCGGTTGAACTGCGTTTGCTGGGCGTGGTACACACTGCACGTTCTATTGAGAAATGGCGGGAAGAGCGGATGGATACGTGGTAAAACTCTTCGAAATTTTTGCCGCATCAATCAGTCTATTCTCGACGATCGTCATCGCCTGCTCCCAACCCCATCAAAAACAATAACATTGTCTCCCCCCGCCGACTTATGTATAATCGCTGATGGCTATCCAACCTCATCTTCCCACCTGAAAATGCCTGCCATGAAACGATTTTTCTCTCTCTTCTCCCGCGGTCTGTTCTGCCTGTTGGCTGCATCCGCAGCCGGGGCGGCGGATCAGCCTTTGCAGTTCGAAACCGACGTGCGCCCGATTCTCAAGGCTCACTGTTTTCATTGTCACGGCGATGAAGAAAATCCCGAAGCGAATCTCGATCTGCGTCTCGTCCGGTTTATTCTCAAGGGAGGCGACTCCGGGGCGGCGTTGGTCGCCGGGGTTTCGGTGTCGAGTTTGATGGCCGAGCGAATCATCGCGGGCGACATGCCGCCGGGTGAGAAGAAACTTTCGGAGAAAGAACGTCAGACGATTTTGCAGTGGATCGATCAGGGCGCGGGCACCGTTCGTCCCGAACCCGAAACGCTCAGCCGCGAATCTCCCTGGACCGAAGAAGAACGCAACTTCTGGTCGTTCAAACCGGTGCAGCGTCCGCCGGTCCCCGCCGTCCAACACCCCGAGTCGCTCGCCAATCCGATCGATGCGTTCTTGCTGGCGAAACTCGAATCGCAAAACCTTGCTTTTTCACCCGAGACCGATCGCGAAACGCTGATCCGCCGCGTCTACTTCGACCTCATCGGTCTGCCCCCCTCTCCCGAACGCATCGCCAAATTCCTCGCCGACACCACGCCCGACGCCTACGAACGGTTGGTCGACGAGCTGCTCGATTCTCCGTTCCACGGCGAACGCTGGGGCCGGCATTGGCTCGACGTCGCCGGCTACGCCGACAGCGACGGCTACACCGAGAAAGACAATCCGCGGCAATGGGCGTACCGTTATCGCGACTACGTCATCCGCGCGTTCAATGAAAACAAACCGTACAACCAGTTCGTGATCGAACAACTCGCCGGCGACGAACTGCTCACGCCGCCGTACAAGGACTTACCAAAAGAGCAAGCCGAGATGTTGATCGCAACCGGGTTTCTGCGGATGGCCGCCGACGGCACGGCGGATGGCGGCGTCGATCAAGACGCGGCCCGCAACGACGTCATCGCCGAGTCGCTGAAGATCGTCACGTCGTCGATGATCGGCATGACGGTCGGCTGCGCGCAATGCCATCAGCATCGTTACGATCCGATCGCGCAGGAAGATTATTACCGCATTCGCGCCATCTTCGAACCGGCGTACGACTGGAAGAACTGGCGCGTCCCCGACGGCCGGCTCGTCAGTTTGTGGAGTCCCGCGGAATTCGAGCAGGACGCCAAAATTGATGGGGAAGTCCGCGAGGTCTCCGATCGCCGGACCAGGGAACTCGACGACATCGTCACGGAAATCTTCAACAACGAAGTCGCGAAACTCGATGAATCGATGCGCGAATTGGCCAAAGCCGCGCGTGCCGCCGAAGCCGACAAGCGGACGCCCGAGCAGTTGCAGATTCTCAAGGATCATCCGAGCCTCAACGTCGACCGCGGCAGCGCGTACTTGTACGAGCCGCAGAAACTCAACGACTTCAACAAGCGATTCGACGACTTGATGAAAGAGACGCAAGCCAAACGCCCGGCTCTCAATTACGTCGCTTGCCTGACGGAAGTCCCCAACCAGATTTCGCCGACGCACTTTTTCTACCGCGGCGACTTCAAGCAGCCGCGACAGGAGATTCCTCCCGGGGATTTGAGCGTGCTCGATTGGCTCGCCGCCAACGTTCCCGCCGACGATCCCGAATTACCGACGACCGGACGACGGCTGGCGTGGGCCAACTCTCTTGTGAACGGCCAACATCCGCTGGCGGGGCGGGTCTTCGTCAATCGGCTGTGGATGCATCACTTCGGCCGCGGCATCGTCTCGACCCCCGCCGACTTTGGATTTCTTGGCGATCGTCCGACGCATCCAGAATTGCTCGATTGGCTCGCCGACGAATTCGTGCGCTCGGGTTGGGATATCAAGGCCATGCATCGGCTGATGGTGACGTCGATGGCGTATCGTCAATCGTCGCTTCGCACCGATGCGCTGCAGGGGGTCGATCCCGAGAACAAATGGCTTGGACGGATGTCGGTCCGCCGGCTGGAAGCGGAAATCATCCGCGATGCCACGCTGGCGGTGAGCGGGAATCTCACGGCGAAGTTGTACGGCCCTTCGGTCGGCGTCGCCCCCGATGAAGTCGGGCAAGTCGTCCTCGGGAGCGGCATGCGCGACGGCAACGGCATCCTCATCGGCACCGCCGAGGCGCTGGGACGAGAACAGTTCCGCCGCACCGTTTATATTCAGGCCCGCCGTTCGATGCCGCTCGGCGTGCTCGAACCGTTCGACCTGCCGACCGTCGCACCGAACTGCGACCGTCGTATCGCCTCGACCGCGGCGCCGCAGGCCTTATTGATGATGAATAACGACGTCGTCCTGAAACAGGCCGAGCGTTTCGCGCAGCGGCTGATTGCCGACGCCGGTGACGATCGGACGGCGCAGATCACCCGCGCCTGGCAACTTGCGTACGGCAAGTCTCCCACGCCGTCGGAGTTGACTCAAACGCTGGAGTTTGTCGCCGCTCAAGAGCAAGACTTCGCCGCACTCCCCGCGCCGGAGAAAGACAAACCCGCCCCGCAACCCGCGTTAATGGCGCTGTCGACGCTCTGTCAGGCGCTGTTGTGTTCGAATCAGTTTCTTTACGTAGAATGAATCAAAGGTTTAGCCGCGACGCGGAGGGTTTCCGTAGCGGAGCGTACTGTGAAATGACGAATGTCGAAGCACAAATGTCGAATCAATGACGAAGCACGAATGCCTAAATGACGAATCCAAAAGATTGACGTCGAACATTCCAAAATTCGTCATTTGGGTTTCGTCATTGATTCGTCATTCGGATTTAGACATTCGACATTCCGACTCGGGGAATAACAAGATAAGACCAAACCGTTTGGATCATCATTATGGGTAGGACAAAAAACACCGCTTGTCAATCCCGCCGGCATTTTCTCGCTCAACAGGGGCTGGGGTTGGGATCGCTGGCGCTGATGTGGCTGCTCAAGCAGGAGGGCGCGCTCGCCGAGCCGAACAAACCGGCGCTCGAGCGGCCGACTTACGATCTGCTTCCCAAGACGCCGCATCGCGAGCCGCAGGCGAAGGCAATGATCTCGCTGTTCATGCAGGGGGGGCCGAGCCATCTCGACTTGTTCGATCCCAAGCCCGAACTCATGAAGCGTCACATGACGAACTTCGAGGGAGAAATTAAATACGACAACGCCGCCCAGTCGAGCGCGAAGTTGTTCGCACCGCAGTGGAAGTTCGCCCCGCGCGGCGAATGCGGCATGGAACTGAGCGACCTGCTCCCCGGTCTGTCGGAAGTCGCCGACGACATCACGCTGATTCGCTCGATGCACACGGGGGTCGATAATCACGGCCAGTCGTTGTACGCGCTCAATACGGGACGGTTTCTTCCCGGTCGGCCGTCGCTGGGTTCGTGGCTGACGTACGGTCTGGGGAGCGAAAGTCAGAACATGCCGGCGTTCGTCGTGCTCACCGATCCCGGCGGGTTGCCGGTGCTCGGGACCGAAATGTGGACGAACGGATTTCTGCCGTCGCTGTTTCAAGGGACGGTGGTCCGCCCGCGCGAACCGCGGATTCTCAACCTCGATCCGCCGCCGCAATACGCCGGCAAACCGCAGCAAAGATTTCTGGAATTTCTCGGCCAGCTCAATCGTCAGCATCTTAACGAGCGGCCGTTCGAAACCGATTACGCCGCCCGCATTGCCAGTTACGAACTCGCCGCGCGCATGCAATCGACTGCTAACGAAGCCCTCGACCTGACGAAAGAAACCGAAGCGACTCACAAGATGTACGGACTCGATCAGGAAGAGACGCGCGAGTATGGTTCTCGCTGCCTGATCGCTCGACGCTTGATCGAACGAGGCGTGCGCTACGTGCAGGTCTTCACCTCGACGCAGCAGTGGGATCATCACGGTTCGATTTTGACCTCGCTTCCCGCCGCGGTCAAAAAGACGGACAAGCCCTCGGCTGCACTCGTCAAGGATCTCAAGAGCCGCGGCTTGCTCGATTCGACGGTCGTGCACTGGGGGGGCGAGATGGGACGCCTGCCGGTGATTCAGAACGAGCAGAACATCGGCCGCGACCACAACACGTTCGGCTTCAGCATGTGGGTGGCAGGGGGCGGCTTCAAGAGCGGCCACGTGCACGGCGAGACCGATGAATTCGGCCACAAAGCGGTCACCGACGTCGTCAATCATTACGACTATCACGCCACACTGATGTATCTCTTCGGCCTCGAACCGTCGCAGTTCTACTTCCAGCGTCCCACCGGCCAGGGAACCCTGCTCGACGGCCAACCGGGCGAGATCGTGTCGAAGATTCTGAAAAATCCGCCGACAATGTGATGTAATTCACTCGAAGAAAACGAGTTGCGATGGCATGGTTGCTTTGTCGTTTCTATCGACAGCTCGTGAATACGCATGTACAATCCTCGTGAGAATCATTTCGCGGGAATTCCATATTGCGATGAGGCTGACATGTCAACGGATGTAACGCTTTTTCATTTCGATGACGGTCAGGTGAATTTTGAAGATCTCGGAAAGCCCAATGGTGCGACGCACTGGGACGACGAGATCTTGCGAATTTCCCTGGGATACGAATCACGTCAAGCGTTTGACAAGGTGATCTTGCGCGCGAAACAAGCCTGTCTCTCGTTAGGAATTCAACTCGAAGATCATTTTACTCGCCATGATGATGGATCGTCATCGCTCACGCGGTTTGGATGTTATCTGGTCGCCATGAACGGCGATCCCAGAAAGCCGCAGGTCGCGGCGGCGCAGGCATATTTTGCCGCTCTGGCCGAAACGTTTCAGTCGCACCTTGAACACGCCGAGGGAATTGAACGAATTCTCATTCGCGATGAAATAGCAGACGGGCAAAAATCGCTGGCTAGCACTGCCAAATCGCATCGGGTCGAGAATTATGCGTTTTTTCAGAATAAGGGCTACATGGGCATGTATAACATGAATCTCGACAAGCTTTCGAAGCTGAAAGGAGTGAAGAAGAACGAGCTGATTGACCGGATGGGCAGGGAAGAAATGGCCGCGCATCTCTTTCGAATCACTCAGACCGACGCCAAGATTCGCAAAGAAGATATATACGGTCAGAAGAACCTCGAAGATGCCGCCTTTAACGTCGGTCGCACCGTTCGCAGGGTCATGTTAGAGAATAGCGGAACCGCGCCCGAAAGCTTGCGTCCTGCCGAGAATGTGAATTCGGTGCGGAAAAAACTGAAAGGGTCGAGCAAAAAACTCAAAGCGATTGACAAGAAAAGCAAATCATCAAAAAAAGGGAAGAGCGAATAGTCAGCGAAAGAAACAGCCGTCATGCCGGATTGGAATCGCCTCTTTCCTGACGCCGATCACCGTTGGATCATGGGGCTCAGACGCTGTGACTCCGTGGGCGATTATTTCGCCGACGTCGATCCCACCGGTGCCATGCGGGCGGAACGCGCGGCGTGGCTGGCCGATGAGCCTCACAAGTATGCGGTGCTGCTTCCCGAAGCCGAACCGGCTTTGCGCGAGACGGCTCAACTCGCCTGCGAATGGGGTGCGTCAACCGAAATCTCAAGCGACTCGTTCGAGCAGTTGCTGCATCTGGGCCGCGCGTGGGAGCCCGATTTCCTCTGGATGCATCCCGGGGACGACGGCGTGCATCGCCTCATCGGCGGCGTCGTTTGCTTTCCCAGCGTCTGGGCCGTGACCGACAAACTCGGCCGCGAGATGAGTTTCGTGCACGAACCGGTCCCCGAGTTGAACTCGTCCATCGGCCGGCAAATCGGTACGTTTTTCAAGAATCAGGAACCGGGCGTCGTCTGGCGGCGCGAGAATTGGAGCCTCAGCCGCGAAAGCTGGCTCAATCAGCACACCTCGCGCACGCGCCGGCGGCTCGATGCCACGGTGACCGCCGACGAGGTCTGGATTCGCCTCGAACATCAGTTGCTGCTCAAACTGCCGCAGAGCGGCAGCATTCTCTTCGGCATCCGCCTGGAAGTCGTGCCGCTCGTCGACGTGCTGCGCGACCCCGCAGCGGCAGCTCGCTTTGCCCGGCAGCTCGCGTCGATGTCCGACGCGGCGGCGAGTTACAAAGACATCCTGAATGTGCGGCCGCGGCTGTTGGAGTTGCTGCGTGTGGAATTCCCAAAGACAGAGGGGGGGTGAAGACAAGGAGACAAGGAGACAAGGAGACAAGGAGACAAGGAGACAAGGAGACAAG
>JBBECD010000089.1:0-33360 GCA_040881995.1 Planctomycetaceae bacterium | reverse complement strand
AGACGATCCGCCGGTCCGCCAGCCGGGCGGAGGCCAAGACGAACCTGCAGGCGATCGAAGTCTCCTCCGAAATGCTCGCCCGGGCGCTGGGCGAATACGGCTTCAGCATCTACCAGGAAGAACAGGGGATCGCCCCCGTGTATCGCCTGTCGGCCAATCAGGCCGAGGCGATCGTCTCGATGCAGCTCGGCTCGCTGGCCAACCTCGAACGCGACAACCTGGTCGGCGAACACCGTCAGTTGCTCGACGACATCACCGGTTACCGCGAACTCCTTTCCGATGAACTGCGGATTCTCGCGCTCATCCGCGACGATATGCAGGAACTCAAGAAGAAATACAGCAACCCTCGACGCTCCGAAATCACCGGCGAAGAACTCTCCGACGTCGATATGGAGACCCTGATCGCCGAAGAGCCGATGGTCGTCACGCTCTCGCAGCGCGGCTACATCAAGCGGATTCAACTGGGGGCGTATCAGGCGCAGAATCGCGGCGGCAAGGGGATCATGGGAGCCAAAGCCGACGAAGAGGATCCGCTCGAACACGTGTTCGTTTCGAGCACGCACGATTATCTCCTGTTCTTCAGCGATCGCGGCAAGGTTTACTGGCAGAAGGTCTACGATCTGCCACTGCAAAGCCGCACGTCCAAGGGCCGGGCGATCGTCAATCTGCTGTCGCTGCAGGAAGGGGAGCGGATTTATAACTGCATGCCGGTGCGGGTCTTTGATGAACATCGATTCCTGATGATGTGCACCCGTAACGGCGTCGTGAAAAAGACGCCGCTGTCGGCCTACAGCCGGCCGCTCAAGGGGGGCATTATCGCGATCAACCTCGACGAGGATGATGAGCTGATCGAAGTCGCCATCGTTTCCAAAGATGACGACGTGCTGTTGGTCACCGCCTCGGGGATGTCGATTCGCTTCTCGCAAGCCGACGCCCGCAGCATGGGACGCAACACCCGCGGCGTCCGCGGCATCAAGCTGTCGAAAGGGGACCGCGTCATCGGCATGGTCGTCGCTCACGAGGACATGAGCCTGCTCACCGTCTGCGAAAATGGTTTCGGCAAACGGACGCTGTTCGGCAGCATCGAAGCCGCGCTCGAAGAGGGTGTTGAAGGAGTCGCCGCCGAAGAACCGCCGATCGAGTCCGACACCGATGAACTCGAAGCCGAAGTGCAATCCGACGCCGCACCCGAAGACGAGTTGGAAGAAGACGTCGTCGACGAAGGGGGCGAAGAAAGTCCGCGCGGCAACATGTATTACCGCCGGCAACGCCGCGGCGGCAAGGGAATTCGCGATATCCGCACGTCGGCCCGCAACGGGAAAGTCGTCGATTGCGTCGGCGTGCACGAAGAGGACGACATTCTGATGGTGACGGCGGCCGGCAAGATTCAGCGCATCCGCGCAAAAGAGGTCAGCCTGGTAGGCCGCAACACGCAGGGTGTCCGCGTGATTCGGCTGGACGACGAAGATACCCTGGTGTCGATCGCCCGCATCCCCGCGGAGATCGTCGAGCCCGAAGACGAATAGTGAGCGGCTTTGCGAGTCGTGCGGATTTTTAGCCGAGCGCGGATGTTTCTGTAGAAAATTGAGACTCGATTTCGTTCCCGCGGTTGACAGCAATCCCCATGCAGCCGCCACAATAGTGTTTTCGCGGGAAAGGTGCGCCCGCGAACGACTTCGGACGAAGAGGGATGGCCACAACAAAACGCACATGGACATAAATCATGCAAATCGTGATGGTGGGAACGGGGTACGTCGGTTTGGTGACGGGAACCTGCTTTGCGGAAAGCGGCAACGCCGTCACCTGTCTCGACATCGATCAGAAAAAAATCGATGACTTGCGCCGGGGCGTGATTCCGATCTACGAACCGGGATTGACCGAACTCGTCATCCGCAACTCCAAAGCGGGCCGGCTGAAATTCACGACGAAGTACGAAGAATGCGTTCCCTCGGCAAGATGCGTGTTCATCGCGGTCGGCACGCCGCAAGGGGACGACGGCTCGGCGAACTTGTCGAGTTTGTGGAAGGTCGTCGAGTCGCTGGCGCCTCATTTGAATGAGGACGCCGTCGTGGTGCTCAAGAGCACTGTTCCCGTGGGGACGAACCGTCAGACCGCCGACCGGCTGCAGGAACTGACCGGCCGGCGGGTGTTCGTCGCCTCAAATCCCGAATTCCTTAAGGAAGGGGCGGCGATCGACGATTTCACCAAACCCGACCGCGTTGTCGTCGGTGTCGAACGCGCCGAAGTCGCCGAGGTGTTGAAAGAACTTTACGAACCATTCCTGCGGACGGAGAACCCGTTTCTGGTGATGAATTGGGAAAGCGCCGAGATGTCGAAATACGTGGCGAACTGCATGCTCGCCACGAAAATCAGCTTCATCAACGAAATGGCCAATCTCTGCGAACGGGTCGGCGCCGACATCAACGACGTCCGCCGCGGCATGGGTCACGATCAACGCATCGGTTTTTCGTTTCTATTCCCCGGCGTCGGTTACGGCGGTTCGTGTTTTCCCAAAGACGTGCGAGCCTTAATCGCCGTCGCCAAGAATAACAATCTCGAACCGCGCGTGCTGCAATCGGTCGATGACGTCAATCTCGCGCAGAAAGAGGTGATGTTCGAGAAGCTCAAGAAACACTTCCGCGGCGATTTCACCCATAAGACGGTCGCCGTATGGGGCCTGTCGTTCAAACCGCGGACCGACGACATTCGCGAGGCCCCTGCCCTGGTGCTGATCGATCATCTGCTGGAGACCGGAGCCAGGGTGCAAGTGCACGACCCGGTGGCGATCGAGAACGTCCGCGCGATTTACGGGGACAAGGTCGCGTACTTCGAGCATCATTACGAAGCGCTCGCCGACGCCGACGTGCTCTGCATCATGACCGAGTGGAACGAATTCCGAAATCCCGACTTCGCCTACATGAAGTTCAAAATGAACAAGCCGGTCATCTTCGACGGGCGAAACCTGTTCCACCCCAAGAAAATGCAGGAACAGGGCATCCACTACGAAGGCATCGGCTTAAGTTCATGCACCGCCGACGTCGAATAAACGCAAGGAACTCTCTCCCCGTTCGTGCCTTTCGTGTCGTTCGTAGTCAAATTGTATTTATGAACCACGAAAAGCACGAACGGCACGACCAAATACAATGCGATGAAATACTGCGGATGTGAGTATTCGAACGCTATTGAGTGATCACAGATGTCATTTTGAGGCGGCTCGTATCTCGTACGTTCATCCGGCGCCTGCTCGTGTTTTTTTGCATTCGACATTGTATGCCGAGTTGCGGACCGTATAATTCTTGATCGCTGTTGAAATGTTTTTCCCCCGGCCTTTGTTCCATGAGGAAGTCTTTGATGGACCACGAAATTCGCACCGCCTGTGAAGAGGTGACTCGACGCATCGTTCATCTACGGGACTCTCTTTGACTTAGCAGGAAAACAACTCCGGGCCGCGGAAATCGATGCGCAAATGTCGGCTCCCGGTTTCTGGGATAATCAGGAAAAGGCACAGTCTCTCGTCGCCGACATGCGCACGTTGGCGGCGACGATTAAACCGGTGCAGGAACTCATCGCCGCCTCCGACGATTTGCAGGCGCTGATGGAACTCGTCGAGGAGGACGACTCCGGCGACACCGAAGCCGAATTGAAGTCGTTGCTCGAATCGATAAAGAAGCAGCTCGCCACCGTGGAATTGCAGGCGAGCATGTCGGGACCGGAAGACAGCGGCGGCTGCTATCTCGCCGTGCAAGCGGGTGAAGGGGGAACCGATTCGTCCGATTTCGCGGAGATCCTGCTGCGCATGTATCTCCGCTGGGCGGAAGAAAAAGGCTTCTCCGCGGAAATACTCAACCGCTCCGACGCCGAAGAGGCCGGCATCCGCAACGCCACCGTCGCGATTCGCGGCAACTATGCATACGGTTATCTCAAGGGAGAAACCGGCAACCATCGGCTGATTCGCATCAGCCCGTTCGATTCCGCCGGACGCCGGCATACGTCGTTCGCGGCGGTCGACGTCACCCCCGAAGTCGAAGACCTCGGCGACGTCGAGATCGAATGGGATAACGACAAGATCATCCGCGAAGATACGTACCGCGCCGGCGGTGCGGGGGGCCAGCACGTCAACAAGACCGATTCCGCCGTGCGGCTGACTCACTTCCCCTCCGGGGTGGTCGTTCAATGTCAGAACGAACGCAGCCAGCATAAAAACCGGGCGATGGCCCGCAAAATGCTGATCGCGAAACTGCATCAGATGGAAGTCGAAAAACGCGACGCCGAAGTTTCGGCCAAGCGGGGACAAAAATCCAAGATCGGCTTCGGCGGCGAGACGATCCGCAATTACGTGCTGCATCCCGAGCAATTCGTCAAGGACACCCGCACGGGACTCAAAACCAGCAACCCGCAGACGGTGCTCGACGGACATCTCGATCCCTTCATCGAAGCCTATTTACGTTGGAGCCTGGGGAGCGAATAATCTTTTCGTCAGATGGCGAATAGCTCTGAAGACGCCGGGTGGCACTGGCGGCTTGTCCGCCAGTGTAAGCGAGCGCGGTAATGATCTCTGTCACAGAAAGGAGCACAGCGGTTCATGTCTCCTCAAGAACGGGATTTTGTGCCGTTCGCGTCGCTGACGATGCGGGATGCGAACGTCGACGAGCCTCTCCCTGACGGGCAGGAAACCCGCGTCCGCATCGAAGGGATGCATTGTGCGGGTTGCGTCGCGCGGATCGAACAGGCTCTTCACAAAGTGCCGGGCGTCGGTCAGGTGGACGTCAACCTGCTGACGCACTCCGGCCGTATTGAGCACGCGCCCGAACCGACGGGTCCGTCGTGGAGTGAACTTAAATCGGCGATCGAATCGCAGGGATATAAAGCGACTCTCGATGCGGATACGGAGGGATCGCATTCCGCCGCGACCGGACACGACGCCGAGTTCTTACAACACAAGCGGCGTCTGCAGATCATCGCCATTCCCGCGCTCGTGGTCTTCGTCGTCAGCATGTTTCATCTGACGTTCCCCGGTGCGAATATCCTGCTTTTGGCGTTGACGACCGTCGTCATGGCGTTTGGCTGTTGGCCGTTTCTGGTCTCGACGTACAAACTCCTGCTCCGCGGCGGAGCCGATATGAACACCCTCGTCGCCGTCGGCACGACGACGGCGTACCTCTCGGGAACCGTCAAATGGATTCTCTCGCTGATGACCGATGCGGCGGCGGGACACGGCCACGCAGGGATTACGGCACATTCCATCTCCGGAGATTTTGAGACGGCGTCAATGATCGTGCTGTTCGTGCTTTTCGGCCGGACATGGGAACTCAAGGCCCGGCACAACACCACGTCGTCGATCGAACAGTTGATCATGCTGCAGCCGCTCGATGCGCACGTGCTGCGTGACGGACGGGAAATAACTCTCCCCGTCAATGACGTGCAATTGCACGACCGCGTGCTCGTGCGGCCTGGCGAACGCATTCCCGTCGACGGCACGATTCTCACCGGTTCGACGCACGTTAACGAATCGATGGTGACGGGCGAGCCGCTCCCCGTGGTGCGTCAAGCGGGCGACGGCGTCGTCGGCGGCACGCTCAATCAAACCGGCAGCTTCGAATTTCGCGCCGACCGCGTCGGCTCGTCGACGATGCTGCAACAGATGGTCGGCATGGTGCAGGACGCCCTCGGCACAAAAGCCCCGATCGCCCGGCTCGCCGACCGCGTCAGCGCGTATTTCGTCACCGGCGTGCTCATCATCGCCGCGTCGACGCTCGCGTTCTGGTGGTGGTGGTCGGGATGGGACGTCGCGTGGCAGATCGCCGTCTCGGTCCTCGTGATTTCCTGTCCCTGCGCGTTAGGACTGGCGACTCCAACCGCCGTCGCCGTGGCAATGGGCAAGGCCGCCGAATATGGACTCCTCTTCCGTGATGGTGAAACGCTCGAAAAAACGCATCGAGTGCAGACGATTTTGCTCGACAAGACCGGCACCCTGACATTAGGCCAACCCGAAGTCGTCGGCGTTCATGCGTTTGTCGGTGAAGACGAAGACAAACTGGTTCAACTCGCAGCGACGGCCGAACAATTCTCGGAACATTCACTCGGCCGCGCGATCGTGACATACGCAAAACGGCAAGGGATGAACATCAGCGACGCCGCGCATGGCGAAACCGTTCCGGGACGGGGATTGCGTATGCAACACAACGGCAGGATCATCCGCGTCGGCAGCCGCACGTTTCTTGACGAAGAAGATGTCGCATGGAATGCCGACGCCGACTCATTCGCACTGTCGCCCGGACAAGTGGCGGTGTATGTCGCGGCGGATCACAACTTGTTGGGTGCATTGATCCTGGCCGATGCCATTCGTGCGACGTCGCCTGCCGCGATTGCGAAACTTCGCGGCATGGGTCGGCGCATCGTGCTGTTATCGGGCGATCAAAATGCGGCGGCTCTCGCCGTCGCGGAAAAAGTCGGCATTCCCGCCGATCAAGTTCGCGCCCCGATGCTGCCGGGCGAAAAGGCGGAAGAAGTCCGCCGGGCTCAGGCCAACGGCGAAAGCGTGGCGATGGTCGGCGACGGCATCAACGATGCGGTTGCCCTCGCCGCTGCGGACGTCGGTTTTGCAATGGGGGCCGGCAGCGACATCGCGCGGCAGGCCGGCGGTGTGATTCTCGTCCGTGGAGGAGTCGAAGGGGTCGCCATCGCCGTCGAACTCGCCGAGAAAGCGTGGCGCATCATCCGCCAGAATCTGTATCTCGCTTTCGGGTACAACGTCGTCGGCATCCCGCTCGCGGCGGGACTGTTCTATCCGCTGTTTCACACGTTCCTCCCGCCGATGTACGCCGCGGCGGCGATGGCGCTCAGCAGCCTTTCGGTCGTGATGAATAGTTTGCGCCTCCGGCGCTGGCAGCCGTCGATCGAATCGGTAGAATCGGGTCGATAGACGTTGACGCGATCGAACAGTCTGCTTATCGAAAGACGATGACATGAAAGTCCAGGGTCCAGAGTCCAGGGTCCAGAGCCGGACGGTAGTCGAGAGTCAAGAGACGAGAGTCGAGAGCCGGGCAAATACTAGCCCGAAGCGCAAGCGAGGGTCTTCAACCGATGGGGTGCGCTTTCTATCGACCGTCCTGATGCTCGTCTTCCTGAGTCTCAACGGCTGTGCCGGGAAGACGGAAAAAGAAACCGCTCCGCCATCAAGTGAAAGTGAGCAAAAAACTGCCACACTCCCCAATGGCTTGAACAATGATGACAATGTGGAGTATTTTCCCGCCGATGCGACCTCGACGTCCGTTGCCGAACAAGCACCGGTGTTGGACAAAATCAACATCCACCTGGCCGCCGATGAAATCGCCGACGGGTGGATCAGCCTGTTCGACGGCGTGTCGCTGATGGGCTGGGAGACGAACGGCGAAACCGACTGGCAAGTCGTGGACGGAACGATCGTCTCCGCCGCGGGGAATCCGCCGGGATTGTTGCTGACGCCGGTGCCGTTTGCCGATTATGTTTTCCGCGTCGAAGCGAAAGTCGCAGAAGGCGGAAACAGCGGGCTGTTTTTGCGGACCGTGAAAAAGCCGACCGACCCCGCGGTCGATTGTTACGAACTCAACATCTGCGACACACACCCGGCGTTCGCGACGGGCAGCCTGGTCGCGCGGACGAAACCCGATCGCGAAGTGAAGGGAGACGGACGCTGGCTGCCGATCGAAGTCCGCATGGAAGGCTCGCGGGTCACTGTCACAATGGACGGCGAGCGAGCGCTCGACGTCACCGCAGAAACCGCGCAGCCCGCCAGCGGTTTCATCGGTCTGCAAATGAACGAAGGCCGCATCGAATTTCGCAATCTGGCGATCAAACCGCTGGGACTCGAAACGATCTGGAACGGCGCAGACCTCGTCGGTTGGCGCATCGTGCCGGAGTCGAAAACGGAATTCGCCGTCGAAGACGACGAACTTCGCGGCCGCGGCGGACTCGGGTTTCTCGAAACCGAACAGACCTGGGGGAATTTCATCTTGCAGTTCGCGGGGAAGGTCAACGTCGCGAGCGACAACAGCGGCGTCTTTTTCCGCTCGCAGACCGGCACCGACGCGAAAGCGTACAACGGCTACGAATTACAGATTCAAAACGACGTGAAGGACGGCGACGTCGCGCAGCCGGCGAATTTCGGCACGGGTGCGATTTTCAGGCGGGCCGAAGCCCGGCGCGTCACGTCGAAAGATTTTGAATGGTTTTACGCGACGCTCGCGGCCCATGAATCGCAGTTCATGGTCTGGGTCAACGGCGAGCTGGTGACGTCGTGGAAAGACGACCGTACCGCCGACGAGAATCCGCGAAAAGGACTGCGGCTCGAAGCGGGGCATCTCGCGATTCAAGCGCACGACCCGACGTCCGACGTTTCGTTTCGCGATCTCAAGATCGCCGAACTGCCGGCGTCGCCGTGATGGTGTTCAGCACGGCAAGAAGTTTTTCGGCCGGCGCGAGTTTGGCGACCACGGCCTCGATGCCGCATGCCCGCATGTCGGTTTCGTCGTCAGGGAACGGCAGACCGGCCAGGCCGACGATCGGTGTCGTTGTCGCGCGGAGTTGATTCAGCCGTTCGCGCTGCAAGGGAATCCACGGATCGCAATCCCAGACGAGGGCATCGCAGGAAAGACTTCGGACGGTGGGTTCATCCACGGAAATCGGCGCGTCGTGATGAACAACGGCGTGCCCCCCCTCTTCGAGCAGCCGTTTCAAACTGATGCGGTATGCTCGATCGGGCGAAACGATGGCGAGCCGACGAGATTCAACGGCGGCAATGTCGGCCGGGCCGAAATGGAAATTGAAGATCTCCGCGAGGGAGGCCGTTGCCGAGAGCGCGGGAAGAGAGTTCGCGAGCACGCCGGCTTCGCGGTCGAGGCGGACATCGAGCCAGGCGTCGGGAACGCGAAACGCCGCGGGCCAGATATCGCGGTTGCGGCCGTCGGAATCGCACCACGGGCCGTATTGACAAATCCAGCGGGTTAGCGGATAGGCGGACATCAATCGCAGGACGTCGCCGCGGCTGAATTCATCGGGCCACGTCTGACAGACGACGCCGACGTCGGGGAACCAGTGGTTGCTGTCGTCATTCCCCTCGGCAATTTTTAGCAACGCGGCGAGTGAATCGAATCGGCGAATGGCGACGCCGGGCCAGCGTGCTTTCATTTGCGATTCGACAGAAGAAATTTCATGCCCATGCAATCGAGCGATGAACGCGGCTCGTAAGGGTGAATGCTGCGTGCGATCGGACGTGTCATTGATCTGGGTCACGGCGGCATGATCTCACTTACAGCAGCGTCGTGTGTTGTCGCGAGTCGAGAACACTGGCGGACAAGCCGCCAGTGGCACCCGAGCCGCCAATGATACCCGAACCGGTGTTAGATCCAATCAACGGTTTATTGTCGTCACTCGGCGGTGCGGAGCGCGGCGAAGCGGATGCAGAGGAAGCGCAGAATATCGCGAATCGAGATCACGCCGATCGGCTGCTTGTTCTCGTTGACGACCGGCATGTGGCGGTAGCCGCCGAGATTCATACACTGCAGCGTGTAAGCGATCGTATCTTGGGTGGTAACGGTCTCCGGGTCGGCGGTCATGAATTCGGAAACGGGGGAATCGAGCCGGGATAAGTCGGGCGTGACTTTGATCAGGATATCACGCTCGGTGAAAATTCCCTGCAAGTTGCCGTTCTCGGCGACGACGACGCAGCCGATCTTGCGCGAGGTCATCTCGCGCATCGCCTCCCTGACGGACATCTGCGGAGAAATCGTCACCGGTTTAACCGGAGCGAGAACGGCGATCGGATGGCTGGTGATCGAACGTTCGAGGTCGCTGCCGACCGGAATAAATTCGGTCAGCGACTGGTGGCATTCGACGCATTCATCAATTCCATCCAGGTTTTCCGCCTGACAGTGTGGACATTGCATCGTGTGCCTCCTGTGTAGAGCAGCCCTGGAAAATCCTTTGCTCCTTGCGGCCGCAACCTTACCGGGTTACGAGACCGTCCACGTGTCTCCGCTGTCGAAGAGGGCGTCGAGGTCGCCGGGGCCCTGGGCTTGGCTGACGGCTTTCACCTGTTTTTCGACTTCGCGATCGTAAATCGGCCGGCTCACCGCCCGGAAGACGCCCATCGGTTCGGGGAATTCGGGATAACGCATCCGGCCCAGCATGAACGCCAGGCTCGGTTCCACGGCCTTTTCGTCGTGGAACAGCAGGTCGTCTTCCGTGATGCCGTTCCCCAGTTCGACGATCTCAGGCCGGTTTCCTTCGTTGACGCGAATTCCCTTGTTGCGATTCGCGCCGAAGATCAACGGCTTGCCGTGTTCGAGGTAGATGACGTGCTCGTCCTTCGATTCCTTCTTCGACGCGTAGTTGAAGGCGCCGGTGTTGAACACGTTGCAATCCTGGTAGACCTCGACGAAGGCCGTTCCTTCGTGATGGGCGGCCCGTTCGAGGACCATCGTCAGATGTTTGATGTCGACGTCGACGGCACGGGCCACAAACGTCGCTTCGGTACCGATAGCGACGCTGATGGGGCTCAGCGGGTTGTCGATGGCGCCGTACGGAGAACTCTTCGTTTTGGCGCCGATGGGGCTCGTAGGGGAATATTGTCCCTTCGTCAAACCGTAGATCTGATTGTTGAACAGAATGATTTTGAGATCGACGTTGCGGCGGATGACGTGCATCAGGTGATTGCCGCCGATCGACAGCGCGTCGCCGTCGCCGGTGATCACCCAGACTTGCATCTCGGGATTGGCCAGCTTCACGCCGGTGGCAATCGCGGGGGCTCGTCCGTGGATGCCGTGAAAACCGTACGTGTTGACGTAATAGGGAAACCGGCTGGAGCAGCCGATGCCCGATACGAACACGAATTTTTCGCGAGGGATGCCGAGCGTCGGCAGGACTTTTTTCATCTGGGCGAGAATCGAGTAATCGCCGCAGCGGGGGCACCAGCGAATCTCTTGATCGCTGGCGAAGTCCTTGGCGGTGAGGACGGGCAGTTGTTCCACACTCATGATACGTAAACCCTATGTTGCGTTTGACCGTTAAATAAATGATTGATTGAGTTCTGCGACGCCGTCGCGGCGTCACGAAAATTACAGCAAATCCTGAATCGCCTTGACGATTTCGCTGACCAGGAACGGTTTCCCTTTGATCTTGTTGAGGCCGACGGCATCCACAAGAAACTTGCCACGAATGAGCAGCCGCAGTTGTCCGGTGTTGAGTTCGGGAATGAGGACTTTTTCGTAATTCCCGATGACTTCGCCCAGGTTTTTGGGGAAAGGGTTCATGTAACGCAAGTGCGTGTGGGCGACCGACTGTCCCTGTTTCAGAGCCGTCTGGACGGCGGTGCGAACCGCTCCGTACGTTCCGCCCCAACTGATGACCAGCAGTTTCCCCTTCTCCGGACCTTCGACGGTCTGCAAGGGGATGGTTTCGGCGACGGCGTCGACCTTGCGCTGCCGCGTGAGCACCATATGCTGATGGTTTTCGGGGGAGTAGTCGACGTGGCCGGTGACGTCGGATTTTTCGAGTCCGCCGATGCGGTGTTCGAGCCCCTTGGTGCCGGGAATGGCCCACGGGCGGGCGAATTTCTCATTCCGTTTGTACGGGAGGAATTCTTCGGTCCCATCGGACGGTCCCGGATGAGTGACTTTGGTCCCCTTCAAATCGGCCACTTTGGGAATCTTCCACGGTTCGGCGCCGTTGGCGATATACCCGTCGGACAGGAAGATCACGGGCACCATAAATTCAAGGGCGATGCGTGCCGCTTCCTGCACCATGTAGAAACAGTCGGAGGGGGTCGCCGCGGCAACGATGGGGAGCGGTGAATCGCCGTTGCGGCCGAACATGGCGAGCAACAGGTCGGATTGTTCGGTCTTGGTGGGCAAGCCGGTGCTCGGTCCGCCGCGCTGCACGTCGACGATGATCATCGGGAGTTCGGTCATCAGCCCGAGGCCCATGGCTTCACCCTTAAGGCAGATGCCGGGACCGCTGCTGGCGGTAATCGCGAGCTGTCCAGCGAACGCCGCGCCGACGATGGAGGACATCGCCGCGATTTCGTCTTCGGCCTGGAAGGTGCGGACGCCGAATTTCTTCAGGAGCGACAGTTCGTGCAGAATATCGCTCGCCGGAGTGATGGGATACCCGCCGTAGAACAGGTTTTTGCCGGCGAGCTGCGCCGCCGTCACCAATCCGTAGGCGGTCGCTTCGTTTCCGGTGATTTTGCGGTATTTGCCCGGCGGAAGTTTCGCGGGAGGAACGTGATAGTGAACCGTAAACGATTCGGTCGAGAACCCGAAGTTCGAGCCCGCCTTGAGGGCTCTCAAGTTGGCTTCGACGATCTGCGGATTCTTCTTGAACTTGTCGCTGACCCATTCTTCGGTCGGCTTGTGATCGCGGTCGTACAACCAGTACACGAGCCCGAGGGCGAAAAAGTTACGGCAACGATCGGCTTCGCGCTGCGACAGCCCCAAGCCGTCGACCGCGTCGCGGGTGAGGCGCGTCATGGGCACGCGGTGCACGCGGTACGCCGAGAGCGTCGCTTGATCTTCCAGCGGATTCGCGGCGTAGTTCGCCTTTTGCAGATTGCTTTTGTCGAAGGCATCTTCGTTGATGATCAACGTCCCGCCCCGTTTGAGGTCGGCGAGGTTGGTCTTCAGGGCCGCCGGGTTCATCGCCACGAGCGTGTCGACTTCGTCGCCGGGGGTGAAAATGTCGTGGTTGGAAAAGCAGAGCTGATAGCCGCTGACCCCGGCGAGCGAACCGGCGGGAGCGCGGATTTCGGCGGGGAAGTCGGGCAGCGTGCTGACGTCGTTACCGAAGGAGGCGGAGACGTTGGTGAACTGAGTTCCGACCAATTGCATTCCGTCACCGCTGTCACCGCAGAACCGAATGACGACTGTATCCAGATTTTCGTCTTTACGGCCGTTGGAGGAGGCTGGGGGCGCCTCGGCTATTGACATGAGAAGTTTTCTCCTGTTGATGAGGCCCCGACCAGAAACGGGGCATGACTTGTTTCTGCCGGAGTGCGAGGATGGGTTGAGTCACGTTGTGTTACACCCGCGAGGTCATCGATTGTTCCGCGAAGCCGTTGCGGAAGAGATTCGTTACCCGTCGGGTGATGGAATGAATGGCCGGTCTTCCCGCGAAAAACCTGAGCCCTTGCGGGAGATTGTTGGTCGTGAGATTGAAAGCGTGTTGGCGCCAAGATAATTCTGCGGATGCTCTTAGCGAACATGGGGTATGCGATTCTGTGAGGCTGGCATGTCGGAGGATGCCGTCAGGCTCCTTCGCGATGCTGAGGAATGAGCTGTGTTTGTGCGGCTTGATTGTACACGGCCGATGGAAAATGCTCCACCAGAAAATGCGTGACGGTTTTCACATCGACGATTCCGAGCGGCTCGTTGTTCGGATTGATGACGGGTAAGCGGCGATAGCCCCCTTCATCCATCAATTTCACCGCCGAGAATAACGTGTCATCCTCCTTTACCGTGCGCGGCCGCGCGGTCATGATTTGTTGAATCGGAATGCTCAAGTCGGACTGATTCGACAGGTATTTTAAAATGTCTCTTTCGGTAATGATGGCATGAAGCTGACCCTGCAAGCAGACCAGCGCGCATCCGTGACGGTACTGACGCATTTCCGACGTGGCACGTTCCAGCGTGTCCGAGGGACTGATGATCGGGACGCTTTTCAGCGTGACATCGCCCACTTTCGTCGACATCAAAATGCTTCGCAGTTCCATGCACAATCCTAACCCAGGAACAAATTCGGGCTCCTGTCCTTACGCCAACCGAAGAGAAATCTGGGGACACATTTACCCCAAACCGTGCAATTCGCGGATTTTGAACGATTTCCGATGATTCGTCAACCCATCGTTTGCAGAGAGATCGACATCTCACCTGTTCAACTTGAATGCTCATCGACCTGGCTTCGCAGGGGCTCGTCCGGCAATCGATAACTTCGGCTGCTCTATTATTCTAATCACTCCCTCGCAAATGAAAAGAGTGGTTATGGGTCGAGATTCATAACATTACGAGAAATTCATCGCCAAATCTTCAACCTCGCCGTTTCCCAAGAGTTAAATAGGAGGCCGAAAAACAAGCATCATATGAACGTAACTGCCCTCTTAAAGACCGACACTGCGTCCCGCCCATCGATGGCGTCGCGGATCAGCCGTTGGACGCTGGCCGCATAGTCGTTTTTCCATTGCGGGTCGACGGGCAAGGGGACATCTGCAGGCCAACCGGGCACAGCACTGGCCGGGAGCGGGTTTTGAGAGCCCACGACTCAGCTGCGGCAGTGCCGGGAGGATACCTCGCCGATTTCTGTTTGTGAAAAATACGCCGAGGGTCACTTTTCTGGCACCACTCCGCCCTTGAGGAGATTAGCGAGTTCGTTAAATTCCTCACATCGAGGATCCGCTTCATTCGAAGTGATTACCACGACGAGGCGATTGACCAGCTTTGGACGCAGTTCATTCTCGATTGCTCTGTCGTGAGCGTCTCGTTCTCGGTTGTTCTTCATCTCGGACCATGTGACGGGACGTTCCTTCGCCTCATCGGCACTCCACCAACCGGCCTTTTTCGCGGCTAGTTGCTGACGCACAAGCTTGAGGACTTCTTTTCCTGCCCATGCGTCTCGCCATTCGGCCGAGTGTGTAGAGTAATTTGACCATTCTCGTACCTTTGCTTGGTATGTGGACAGAAACTCGTCGCCTTTCCACGGCTCGCGATGTCCATCCTCGCCGGAAACGAGAACTTGCCACTTTTCCAATCGCTTCCTCAGATCCTCTTCGATTTTATTAGCGTCGACAGCTTTCAGTCCGGTTGGCATCCATTGCGGGCGGCTTGGCCCGATGAGACTCCGAGCGGGGTCAGAATCCTCCCAAGCCAATCGAGTCTTGTGGAATGCATATTGCAATGCCTGAAATGGCACAAGCAGCTTGACGGCCACATTCACGGCTTGCGTTACATCCGCCTCGTCGCATCCAAATGCCTCCGTCATGACCGGAAGGAGAACATCGTCATCCAAAAAGTAGTTCTCGATCTCGTTCCGACCCCACATGCAAACCCCCAAGAAACTCCATCCCAATTTTCCGGCGTCCGTCTCCCATTTCTTCTTCACTTTCGCAATCGACGACTCTTCATGAAAATCGCGGTCGAGCAGTGCAACAATGTGGACGGTTCGGCCGATTGCATCAGCCATCCCCCGAACAGCACTGCCAGTTCCGCAGGGCCATACGTGAACTACGGGTCCGTTGGGCAACGGCAAGGCGATTGAAGCCCACTTCTCCAAGAAGTCGGCTTCGTAAGAGTTCATGTCCCCTTCACAGAGAATCGCAACAGTTCCGGTGCTCGTACCGCGGGGATACTTGTCTGGGAACAGGGGATCAACCGGCATGAGTCCCCTCTCTGCCAAGGTCGCCGAGGTCGATCAAAGCGTTGTCACGTGCTGCCAACTGCCGTAATTCTGCGCTGTGGGTCACCAATATAAATTGGTTGTTGTCGCCCATCAGGGGAAGCGCGCGGTAAAGTTGCCCGATCCACCGCGGGTGCAAATGCAGCTCTGGCTCGTCGATTAGAATGAGGCTATTGTGGACCGGGCGCGGGAACGTGAACTTGGTCAGATAGTGCAGGATGACCAATTCGCCGCTGGCGGCGGAACGGAACGGATATTCCTTGCCTTGGTCTTCGAGTAGCGGTGTCTCTCCGTAGCGTGCATGATCGAGCCAGTAACCCTTGTACTTCTTCGGAGCACAGATGCGTTTGAACTGAGCCTGCAATTGCGACTCCCAATTACGGCGATCATCCCCTTCCGGGAGTCCTTGTCCGTGCGCCCACTCACCCAAACGCCGAAGTGCCTCGGCAACCGTTGGTGCCTCGGGATGTCCGTTTCTTGGATCGACCGGCCCGACCGTTCTGTCCACGTCCGTCTGCTCGTCCGTATCGTCGATGTCGATGCCCCAACGACGATCTCGGTCTTGCGGAAAGACGCTAAGCATCCCGACTGGATACATGTCGGTCACTGACTGCAACAGTCGACTCTTCCACCCCCGCCATGCGGCGCTTGGTCCGTTCAACCAAACGAAACCATGATCGGGATCGCTGCCGAGGTGAGTTGCTAACTCACGAGTGCCGTCACGCCGAATGGGAGGTGGGTACTGCCAATGGAGTTTCAGACGCCCGCCAGGAAGGTCGGGCGGATAGAGCGGCCCCTTCCCGATTTTCTCACGAAATACTTGGGTCTCATTGAAAACTTGTTTGATCGCAGCAAGCTCTTCGTCTTCGTAGTTCAGTTCCAAGTCGACAGTTGCGGTCACTGGCCGCCGACCGGACGGCTCAGCACGATGAAGATCGTCATCGCTGGGGTTCGGAACATCGGGGATTCGAGCGCGGAGCGAGCCGCGCAAGGCTTGGACGATTGCAAATAATACTGAGGTCTTGCCACATCCGTTGGGGCCTGCAAGCACAGTGATAGGGCGAATGTGCCCCATCTTGTCATCAAACGGAAGTTCCAAGCTGCCAATCGCCCGGAAATTCTCGATCTTGAGGCGTCGAATGTGCATTTGCCACCGAAAAAATGACCTTTAGGAATTCATGCCAAACTTTCCGCATCTCTAGCGGGTGGCCGTCACAGCCATTGTAGTCCCGACCAGTGATCTTTGACAAGAACGATGGTGTCCCCCCCCTGCCATGAGATCGCGGTAGTCTACCGTGGCCGTCCTCCGGCTTCATCTTGCTGCAATGGGGAGAATTTGAGATAACCCCGTGCCGATAATGCGGATGCGAATGATCCAATTGAGACTTCAGAAAGGATTCTGAGCCGACGTGGAGCCGCCGTCTAAACATCTCGTCTCGTTGCTCAACGATCTTGGGCTCTGCGCTGCGCGCGATTTGCGCCGTTGCCGAGGCCGGGTGCGGAGATTGGCGAGAGATCTGCCGGCGTTCGATTCGGTCTGGATCGACGCCCTCGTGCAAGCGCGGCGGCTGACTCCCTTTCAAGCCCAGATGCTCGAATCCGACCATCCCGAATCGCTCAAAGTCGGTCCCTGCGTGATCGTCGAACGTCTCGGGACCGGCATTTCTTCCGAGACGTATCTCGCTGAAATCACCGCACGGCACGAACGGTGCGTGCTCAAGCGCATGCGCGTTGCTGCCGAACAATTGGACGCGGCGATGGAGGGCTTGCAGGGACTGGTGCAGAGACTCTCAACCGTATTGCATCCATCGATCGCCGGTCCGTTTACCGTCCAACGGCAGAACGACCGACTGTTCGCGTTGTCGTCTTATGTCGCGGGACCGCATCTGGGGGAACTGCTGATTCGCCGCGGCCGGTTCGACCCGCACGTCGTCGCCGCGATCGCCCGGCAACTCCTCGAAGGACTATGTCACCTTGAAAAAGCCGGCTGCGTGCACGGCGATATTCTGTTGTCGAACGTTCGCTGTCTCAGTACGGGCCGGATGGTCCTGGTTGATGCCGGAATCATGCCGGTGATCAAACCGCACATCTCGTACTACGACGACTCACCTCCCGAGCGGTACGACGGAATGGCGCCGGAGTTAATTGGTCCGGGTCGCCGTCCCGACGCCCGGTCGGACATTTACGCGCTGGGTTGCCTGCTCTGGCAATTGCTCACCGCCCGCCCGCCGTACATTCAGGCCGATCCGCTGCTCAAGCTGGCGGCGCACCAGACAAACACAATCGACGATGCGCGGACATGGGCCCCTGATACGCCCGATTTTCTCGCGGAAGGCATTCTCCGCTTCACGGCGCGCGATCCCGGCGTTCGCCCCCGTTCATTCCGCGAAGCACGCGAGCTGTTCGGACCTCCTTCGCGGCGCGATGCTTCGCGGCTGCGGTCGTTCCGTTCGATGTTTCAATCGCGGGCGGTGCCGCTGCGCAGCCGGGCGCTGGCTCGCCCCGGTCGCATCGCCTGGACGAGTGCGGCGTTGCTGCTTGTCTCGGGTCTGGTCACGACGATGTTTCACGCGGGCCTGCGCACCGAACTTTTAAGCCTTACGCCTCACTTCACGCAGTCGCCCCCCGAAATTCCCCACACCGATGCATCGAACGCGCCGAACGAAGAGATTCATGTCTCCAAACCTTCTCGCTGGCGTCCCCTCCCCTTGCCCGACGCCTCCGGAACAATCGCGCTCGACACGCCAGGTCCGTACACCGCACAAGAGATTTTGCACGTCGGCCGATTGAGGATTATCGCCGCGGAGGATCTCCCCGCGGTCATTATCATCGAAGATCAGCCGCTGCGCGTGGCGTGCGAGCAGTTTCATCTCGAAAACGTGGAATTGAAGTTCGGGACGGCGACGGCCAAACCCGCCGCCGCGCTGTTGCTGGTGGAATCACAGGAATTTACGGCCGTCGGTTGCCGGTTCGCGACCGATGCAAAAAACACCGGGGGTGATGTCGCGACGATCGCTCCGCGACCGGCCGTCGGTTGGATGCTGGTCGAGGCCGGCAACTCGCCAGGAGGGACATTCGCCGTTTCGCATTCCGTCTTTACGGGCGAAGGGACCAGTCTGTTTCTCGGTGACATTCCGCAAAAAGTGACCCTCGACAACATCCTGAAGATCGGCGGCGGTCCCTTCGTGAAGTTAAAACACATGCCCGATGGACGCCGGCCGTTGACCGTGCAGCTCAAGAGCGTGACCTGTCGCCGGTCGGGACCGATCTTCAAAGTGAGTCTGCTCGGCGACGCAGCCGATGACGAGTCGGAACGGCGTCTCGGCCGGATTCAATGCATCGCCGAGAACTGCGTTTTCGACTTCGCCGCCACGGATGACGGTCAGCACGCATCGCTGATCGAACTGGCCGACGACGAAGTGCCGGCCGACTGGTACAAGTATTTCGAACTGACGGGCCAGGGAAACCTCGCGAACCCGAACGTGACGCTCGCGTCGCTCCGTTCTCCGGCCGACGATCGCCGGCAAGACTTGGACATCGCAAATCTTGCGGTCGAGGGGCTGATGACCGAAGAGATCAAATTTCTGAGGCCGGACGACACGGCGCTCGAGAATTCGCAGATCGAACCGCCGCAGATTCCGAGCACAAGTTCGCTTCCGCCGGGCGTTGACATCCAGCGGATGCCAGGTTGGCTCTGCGGCGGACGCGCCGACGAAGATTCAGCACCAAAGTAAATGGGAAAGCAACGGATCGGTTTGCGACTATTGGAGCGATCTGCCGAGAGAATGTAGGAGTACAAGCTTCAGCCTGCCGAAAGGTTGGACTCCTGCAATGGCACAGACAGTCAGACATAAGTGCTATGACAATAATAGTTTAAGATCCAATCACACCGTCGCCAACTCTTCAACGCCGATCTCTTGTATCGGAATATCTTCCACCAGCCGGCCGATCGATTCTTCGTCCTTGAAACCGAAGCCGGTGATCAGGCAGACGACGTGGGTCTCGGGTTTGAAATAACCCTTCGCTGCCGCTTGTAAAATGCCGGCGAGTGCCGTGGCCCCGGCGGGTTCGGAGAAAATTCCCTCTTCACGGGCCAAACGTTTTTGCACCGTCCAGACGTCCTGATCGGTGACCAGATGCCCGGTTCCGCCAGAGGCGCGGCAGGCTTCAACCACCATGTGGGCATCGTTGATGTTCGGCACCTGTAAACCGCTGATCTTCGTCGTGCAGTTGACCGCTTGCCCTTGCGGCAGCCCGTCGCGGAGCGGGCCGGCCATCGTGTTGTTCCCCTCCGGCTGAACGCATTCCACCCTGGGGGACTGAGCGAGTTGGCCATGCTCGACGAGCCGGCGAAAGCCGCGCGCGACCGCGAGCGTCAAACCGCCTCCCCCCGCCGGGCAGAAAACGTGATCGATCGGCCGCGTCGTTTGCTCGGCCAGTTCGTAACTGATGGTCTGGACGCCGCTCATCCCTTCGGGGCTGTAAATGAACGAGCTGACCTGCAGCGCGGTATCGGGCTGCGCGGCTCGCTGTTTGAGCAGATCGAACGCCTGCTGCGTCACGTCGGGATCGAGCCCGAATTTACGGACGCGAAGAATCTCCGCACCGTAGGCCCGCATCTGTTTTAACTTTCCCTCCGGCGCCGTCTCGACGACGGCGATTTTGCAGGGAATACCCGCCTTGGCACAACACGCGGCGAGCGACGACCCGGTATTCCCGCTCGACGTCGCAATGCAGACCGTTTTCCGGTTCGCCAGCATGTGCGAGATGGCCGCGGCCCCGAAGCGGTCTTTAAACGACCCGGTCGGATTCGCCAATTCGAGCTTGAAGTACAAATTCGCCAGCCCGGCCCGCGGCCCGATTTTCTCCGACCGAACGAGCGGCGTATCCCCTTCGCCGAGAGTGACGCGAAACTGTTCCGGGACCGAATCGAACGCATGCGCGAATCGCCAGATACTCATTTTTTAGTCCAGAGACGAGGGTCCAGAGTCCAGAGCCAGAACGGAGAGCATAGCCAATGCCGACCTACAGCGCAAGTTATTCTCGACTCACGACACGTAGTGTCTTTGTCCGGCCCTGGACCCTGGACTCTCGACCCTCGACTTTTGGCTTCTTCACTTCTGATAAATCGGCAAATACCCATAGTCCAATTGCAAAATCGTGGCATTAATCGCCGTCGTGTAGACCGGGCCGATATGGCCTTCTTTCCAGGCGCCGGAGGCCGATTGCTTCGAGAGAATCTCTTTGCTGATTTCCTTGAAGTATTTGACCCAGTCATCGCCGCCGAGGCGATACATCACCTGCGCATAATAGTAATGCGTGTAATGCCAGTGGCCGAAGTACTGGGCGCTCGAACCGCCGGGCCAGACGTTTTTCTTGCAGTAATCGAGCATCAGTTTGAGTTGGTCGGAATCGTACTCCCCGGCATTGAACAGCGTCGCACACGCCGCCGCCGTAATCGCCGGCCGGGCGCCGCCGCCGCGGATGCTGTATTGAATGCCGCCGTCGGGGGTCATACAGTCGCGGATATACTTTATCGCCGCCTCTATCGACGCCTTGGGAACCGGAATGCCGGCGTTGCGGCACGCGCGCAATCCTTGAACCTGCGTGACGCAGGTCGAGCCTTCATCGAAATTATTGCCGTCTTTCGCCGAGACGTAGCCCCAGCCGCCGAGATTCGTCTGTGCCGAGATGCTGAATTCGACGGCTTTGGTCAGCACGCGCTGGAGTTCTTCCCGGCGTTCGGTGTCTTCTTCCTCTCCGAAAATTTGCGAGAGAAACAGCATCGAAAACCCGTGACCGTAAGTGTAATGGAAGTCGTTTTTGTAACCAATCAATCCATTCGGCTGCGAGGTTTCGAGCAGATACCCGACGGCCAGACGGATATTCTTCGCAAACTGGCCGCGAGTGGTCGTCGAGCCTTCGCAGAGCATCGCCGTCCCGGCGAGCGCGGTCATGGCGACGCGGTATTGTCCGGTATTGGCTTCCCAATATCCCTGCCGGCGTTGTTCGCGGGCAAGATAATTCAGGGCGTTGATCGCTCCCTGCGACACTTTGGGATCGATCACTTTTTCGGCGCGAGCGAGTCGCGGCAACCCCAAAGGCAACAGCGCACCGCCGGCCAAGCGTCCGAGCATTTCGCGACGTGTGAGATTCATGGTTCGTTGCCCCCTGATTTGGACATATTCGAGTTTTTCCGTTAACAACTGGATTATAGTCAATCGAACCGTTTCTGTCAGCGGGAGAGTCACCCTGACGATCAATCGTCAATAACCGTTAAAGGTTCCCGCTACGTCCAGTCGATCGTTGAAAGTGCGATTTGCTGCACCGGGTCGTAAAACAAAAGAAGAATGCCGTTCGTGTCGCCGATGTAATTCCACATTTCAATTTCACCGATATAAGCGAAATCTCTCCCGTCTTCCGTCTGTGGCAAGCAACAGTCTCCTTCGTTGTCGCCCACATTAGGGTATCGCGATAATGGAAAATTTAACATGTTTGACCAATTACCGTCGTGACTGACGCCCCCCAAATTGTTCACAAGCGAATAACGATGATAAAAATCTTTCTTATCAGTTGGGTTCCACCGATCCGGAAGATTGCACAACCAGCCGTGCGTTCGAAAGTGTGCAGCGCATTTTTTGAATTGCTCTCGCGTTTCGGCATAATGTTGCGGAAGTTCGTCGAACTCCATTTTTGCGATTCGATCGTCAGGGAGATTCTCCGCGTAGAATGCTTTGTGAAAGATCCGAAAATCAGCCGCCAGTTGAGCCTTATTTTCGCGAAGATGGTATCCGAACCAATTGGGGCGACAAAGATAGTTGTGGTACGGGATCGACTTTTCAAAAGGAACGCCGAATCCGGGAACCGGTTCGATCGGTAGAAGAAAGTGAATTTCGCCGGACCATTCGGAGGAGATATGGCTCAGCGAAAGCGTGCCGGCGGGGAGTAAGTATTCCGCGTGCTCCTCAACGTGGTCGGCGAACACATCGTGAAGATTGGGAAACGGACGAAAGTAGTCGGTTGTGGTGTAGAGGATTTCGCCCTTCATCACAGGCTTTCCTTTCAGCGACCAAACATATCGTGCACAGCCGGGTCAAGCTGGGCTCCATCACCCTTTCGGCGGCACCCCTAGCGACTTACCACCGTCAATCGCGATGAGTGTTCCCGTCACCATCCGGGCCTGATCGCTCACCAGATACAGCACCGCTTCGGCGATTTCTCGCGGTTCAATCATGCGGCCGTAGGCCCTGGCCATCGGACTGGCGTCGATCAGCGATAGCGTAAACGCCTCGGGGTCGTCGGCGCGGGCGATGTCTTCGCGGATCATTCCGGTGTCACCCACCGGTCCGGGGCAAATCGCGTTGATGCGGATGCGATCTTTGGCATGACATAACGCCAGGCTTTTCGTCAATCCCACGAGTGCCAGCTTGCTGATCGAGTAAACCGGATCGTGAGCCCGCGGCAGGATGCCGGCGTTGCTGGCGATGTTGACGATCGCTCCGCCCCCGTTTTTTTGCATCTGCTGAATGGCGTACTTGCAGCCGAAAAATGGACCTTTAAGGTTCGTGTCGATGCAGGTGTCCCAGTCGGCTTCGGTGACGTCGGTGATCTGCTTCACCATCCCCACGCCGGCGTTGTTGACGAGAATATCCAGCCGTCCTGAAGCCGAGATCACCGCCTCGAACAGCCGCTGCAGGTCCGCGTCGCTACGGACGTCGCAAGGATGAAAGGAAATGTCGAGTTCGGTGAAGATAGGCTGATTTTGGGGATTGTGCCGGATATCCGAGGCAAAAACTTTGGCTCCCTGTTCTGCCAGCAGCAACGCCGTCGCCCGGCCGATGCCGTCTGAAGCTCCCGTGACCACTGCCACACGTCCTGCGAGTAACTTGTTGAGCATCTGAGGCTTTCGTCAATGGTTAACAAAAGTTGCGATCAGAAATAGGTAAGCTACAATTGTAAAATCGCTCATCCGCGACTTTTATTGGCAATTATTTCGCCGCGTCAAAATAATACTCCGCCAACTTCGGTGGACACATCACAAGGGACGAGCATATAATAAGTTGCGGCTAAAATGTTCACTTCTTCGGCCCGTCGGGATTACGTAAAAACGCATCGCCAGGAATTCGCCGCGAACATATAAAATTGTTCTTGGGTTTTATATCTGAAGAGACGGCAAGATGAGCACTCAAACGCAAAAGACTCTAACACAACCGGTTGTGCTTGTTAAAAATGCTCCAAATTCAGCGAAAAATCGCTACGCACAGAGGTTGTGTTAGAATGATTGAGTGCCGCCGTCGCTTATCGACCGATATGGTTTTCGTATTCTCCTCGTTGGCTTGCATTCCCGGATCGAACATCCGGGTTCTGCTCCCGTGTGGAACCGCATTGCCCTTGCGATTCGGTTCGTCGCTTCGGGGATTGGTTCGCAAGTCGGGGGAGGGACCGGCGAAAATCACCGGACGCTGGCATCGTACGGAGAAGCGTATCTTGAACGCAAGGGGGCGAAACTCTTCCTCGAACTCACCGTTCCGGGATTCGAGCGTCCCCGAAACTGATCCTCATAACAAGAACCGGGTTCCCAGATGTTGAATGTGAATCGAACGCGATTATGGATCGTGCTGATGGCGGCGAGCGCCGTTGCCGTCGGACTGAGCCCATCACAAGCAGACGCGGCGACGAAGGTTAAAAAAGAGGCGACCACCACTCTCAAATCCAAGCCGACGTCGAAAACCGTCGATGCGGCGAAATCGGACGACGCCGATACGAAATCGGACAAGCCCGGTGCATCGGCCGCTGAAGAGACGGATAAGTCTTCTGAAAGAAACCGCCCCGCGTTCACGACCGGCTCTTCCGATGTGATCATCGATTTCGTCAATCAGCAGATCCGACAAGGTTGGGTCGACAACGAAATCGAAGCCTCCGACGCCGCAACCGATGAGGAGTGGATTCGCCGGGTCTATCTCGATCTGGTCGGCCATATTCCGTCGGCAGCCGACGTGACCACTTTCGTCGAAGACCGCGACGACGCCAAGCGATCCCAGTTAATCGAAAAACTGCTCGACGATCCCGACTATGTCCGCAACTGGACGACCGTCTGGAGCAATCTGCTCATCGGCCGGCAGCCCCCTCGCGGC
Organism: Planctomycetaceae bacterium; assembly: GCA_040881995.1. Lineage (GTDB taxonomy): Bacteria > Planctomycetota > Planctomycetia > Planctomycetales > Planctomycetaceae > JAQCEJ01. The sequence goes on along the minus strand of JBBECD010000089.1, from coordinate 8,806 downwards.
GTCAGTCAGGCGGGAATGCAGAAATTTCTGCGCGAGGCGTTCGCCAAAAATCGTCCGTGGAACGATATCGTCTTCGATATCACCAGCGCCGAAGGACATTACGAACGCAACGGCGCGGTAAATTATCTGCTCGCTCAGATGACGATGCCCGACGCCGGCGTGCAAGCCACCGCCAAGACGACGCGCCTCTTTCTGGGGATGCAAGTGCAATGCACGCAGTGCCACGATCATCCTTTTAACGATTGGAAGCAAGCCCGATTCTGGGAATTCAACAGTTTCTTCCAGCAGATGCGGCGGGTCGATCACCGGCGCTTCGACGCAAAAACCGGCCGACAGGTTGACGATTATTCCGAACTCGTTCGCGCCGATTACGACGGACCCGTATTCTACGAAAAGAGAAGCGGATTAGTGGTTGCCGCTTCGCCGGCCTATTTCGATGTCAAGATCGACGACGGTATCGACGTCGACCGCCGCAAAGCGTTGGCGAAGTTGCTGGTCGAGGGTGAAAAGCCGCTCATCGCCCAGGCGTTCGTGAATCGGTTGTGGGGGCAGTTCATGGGTTATGGATTCACCCGTCCGGTGGACGACATGGGACCGCACAATTCCCCGTCGCATCCCGAAGTCCTCGACCGCCTTTCCGAAGAATTCGTGAAAAGCGGCTACGATGTGAAACAGTTGATTCGCTGGATCTGCAATACCGAAGCCTACAACCTGACGAGTCAGTTCAACGACACGAATGAGATCGATAATCCTGCCGCGGGAGAGATTCCGCTGTTCAGCCATATGTATCCCAAAGCCTTGCAGGCCGAACAGTTGTACGATTCGCTGATCGTGGCGACCGAAGCTCACAAGTCGGGAAGTGCGGGCTGGGAACAGGCCGAATCGCAGCGGCAGCGCTGGATGCAGCAGTTCGTTATCGCCTTCGGAACCGACGAGGCCGACGAAGCGACGATATTCAACGGCACGATTCCGCAAGCCCTGATGATGATGAACGGCGAATTGACGCAAAACGCCATCAGCGTCGTGCAAGGAAGTTACCTGCACACGGTGCTGTCGCAGAAGGGATCGGACTCCCAGAAGATCAGGGAGTTGTATCTGGCATCGTTGGGTCGAACGCCTAACAGCCGCGAATCGACGATGGCCAATAAGTTGATCCGGGCCAATCCGGATAAAGTGATTGCGTTCCAGGATCTTTTCTGGGCTCTGTTAAATTCGAACGAATTTATGACGAATCACTGATGAGGTTGACTGGGTTGTATTATTCGCCCCTGATCGTTTGCCCCGAAGAGACAGCTAAACACGACGGTTAACAAAAAGGTGGATGTCCATGAATTTGATTACTCCCAAAGGTATGTCGCGACGGCATTTCCTCAATCACGTTGCCACCGGGGTGGCCACGTTGCCGGCGCTCCAGTTCTTGTCGCATCTGCAGGCCAACGCCCAGCAGGTGAAGAAGAATCAAAAAGCCTGCATCCTGATGTGGATGGGGGGCGGACCGCCGACGATCGACATCTGGGACTTGAAACCCGGTTCCAAGAATGGCGGCGAATTCAAACCGGTCAGCACCGCCGGAGACATGCAGATCTCCGAACACATGCCCGAGACCGCCAAAATCATGAACGAGTTGTCGCTCGTCCGCTCGATGAGCACCCGCGAAGCCGACCATGGTCGCGGCCGCTATTTCATGCACACCAGCTACGTCCCCAACCCGACCGTCGTGCATCCCACGTTCGGTTCGGTGGTGAGTTACGAACTGGGCGGACAGCGCAAAGATTTGGAGATTCCGGCGTTTGTCTCCGTGGGCGGTCCCAGCGAATCGTCCGGTTTCCTGGGGATGACCAACGCCCCGTTCGTGGTCAACAGCAACGGCCAGATTCAGAACGCCGCTATGGGCGGCGTGACGGAACAGCGGCTTAACCAGCGGTTGACGATGCTCGCCGAAATCGAATCGAGTTTCATCAAGTCGAAGCGCGGCGAGACGCCGCTGTCGCACAAAGAGGTTTATTCCAAGGCGGTGAACCTGATGACTTCGCCGCAAAGGGAAGCCTTCAAGGTCGATCAGGAAAAACCGGAAGTGAAGGAAGCATACGGCAGAAACGGCTTCGGCGAAGGGCTGCTGCTCGCGCGCCGACTGGTCGAATCGGGCGTCCCCTTCGTTGAAGTCAACATGGGGGGCTGGGACTTGCACTCCGGCGTGTTCAACTCGCTCAAGAACAACATGTTGCCGCAGTTGGATCGCGGGATCGCCGCTTTGACGAACGACCTGAAGCAGCGCGGCCTGCTCGAACACACCGTCCTGGTGTGGATGGGCGAATTCGCCCGCACGCCGCGGATCAATCAGGACGTCGGCCGCGATCACTGGGCCAATAGCTGGTCGGTGATGGTCGGCGGCGGCGGCTTGAAAGGGGGCCGCGCGATCGGTGAAACCGATGCGGACGGGACGAGCGTTGTCGGCAAGTCGTATGTCCCCGGCGACGTCTGGTCGACGGTGGCCCATGCATTGGGCATTCCGCTCGATAAGGTGTACACGTCGAAAAACGGCCGGCCGATGAAAATCACGAACGGCGGTGCCGCCATTGCCGAGTTGATCGGCTGAACGCCGCGTTGCATTTTTGGGACGAGATCCTTGTTTCGAGTGATTGAAGTGTTATGCTTATTGGATTGACACAAGACAAATGTCGGCAGCGCGGGAAGAGCGCCGACGAAATGAGCGACGACTTCGAAACCTGATTTTCGGGCCCCCGTGGGCGGGACATATCGCGAAATGTGCCGCCAGGAAGGTTCAGAAATCGTCCGGAACGAGTGAGAGGCAAGTCCGACGAGGGAGTAACGTGCTCCCTCGTCTTGTCTTGCTGTAAATGTCCGACGAAACCTCCGATGCGAACGCAGTCTCTCCCCCATCCGGGAGATGTTTCCGTTCGCAACCGGTCGTGTCAGGATTCATTCTTTTAAGGTCTCAACTTGCCATGACTACAGTTGCAGACAGGTCGGGCCCCGAGTCGTCGATTATTTTGGGAAATGGAATTTCCGGCTCAGAAAACCGTCCGCGGAAAAAGTCCGCGAACACTCATCGGCCGGCATCGGACCGGCGCGATATGCCCCCTAGTTCGGAGTTCGTGCAGGAATTCACGAAGTGCCAACGGCGGCTCTATCTGCATATTCTCTCTCAGGTGGGAAATCCGGTTGATGCCGAAGAAATTCTGCAGGAAACCAACGTCATCATCTGGAAGAAGTACCAGCAGTTCGTGCCGGGAAGTCACTTTTTGGCGTGGGTCTGCCAGATTTCGCATTACGAAATCCTGAAGCATCGAGAACGCCATCGAAAAGACCGGCACCTTTTCAGCAGCGAATTCGTGAGCGCCGTCGCCCGCGAATCGAGCAATTTGCAGGATGAATTGGAACACCGGCGGAGCATCATGCTCGACTGCCTCGAAAAATTGAGGGCGCGCGACCGGGAATTGATCAAGAACCGTTATGCGACCGGAGAAAACGGGAAGACGGTGGCGGCCAAATACAACCGCCCGGTCAACGCCGTCTATCAGTCGCTCAGCCGCATCCGGCGAACGTTGCTCGATTGCATCAGCCGGCGGATGGCGTCTGAATCGCACTGAATTATTCTAACACAACCTCTGTGCCTCACGATTTGCGAACTGAAAAACACAAGCACAACCGGTTGTGTTAGAGTCTCTTATAACGAATAGCCGAAACTCAACGACACTGCAGCTAAACCAACCGCCGTTGACAACGACCAAAGTTGATTATGACCGAATACAACGACCGCATCTCCGAACTTGAAGTGCTGTTCGAGGCGCTGTGCGAAGACCGCCTGACATCGGCTCAGATTCAGCGTCTCGAACAGCTCGTCCTCAGCGATCCGTTGGCGCTACGCCGGTATATCGAGTACATCGACCTGCACGGCAGTTTGTTGTGGGACGTGGGAGTCGTCGCATCCCAATACCGTAACGACGCCCACGAGTTGAATTCGGATGAATATGACTCGATTCATTTCGATGAAACCCGATCGATCGAACTCACGGCTCCCATCGACCCGGAGTTTGAAGCCTCTGCGCCGCCATCTCAATCGACGCCCGCGGCATTATCTGATTCGTTGTCGCCGGCCTCGAATCCGCTTCGCGGTGAAAACCGCCGGTTGATTCGCGAGTTCGCGATCAAGTCGGCGCTTGCGGTCGCTTGCGTAATCTGGGGGGCGGTCGTACTGCTCGTCGATCGCGACAGCGCGGTCGACGTCGCCGATGCGTCGCTCAACGCGACGAACAAAGACGGCAGCGCGTCGGCTCTTCCCAACGGTTCGAATTCGAAAACGAATTCGTCTCGAAAAAGAATCCAGCCGATTGAACTCCAGCGGCCGGCGCACGGCGCCCCGTCGGCGGAGGAAGACCTGGCGAATCTTTCCGACGGCAAAAACGACGAAGCAACGACGAGCGAAAGGCCGGAATCCCCGTTCGATGGTTCCGGACCGGCCGAACGAATCGTTTCGTCCGACCGCATCGTCGCGTTCATCGACAGTCAGATCGCCGCGGGACTGGAAGGCTCGGGCATCAGGCCGTCGGAGACCGCCGAAGACTCGGAATGGCTGCGCCGCGTGTATCTCGATATCGTCGGTCATATTCCGCCGTCGAACGTTGTTTTGCGGTTTCTTAACGACTCGCGCCCGCAGCGGCAGAAGCGGGAAGAAATCGTCGAACTCCTGCTGGACGACCCGGCATACGTCCGCAATTGGACCACCATCTGGACGAACCTGCTCGTCGGACGTTCTCTCGAGCCGGACATCGACCGCCCGGCGATGCAAAAATTCCTGCGCGAAGGTTTCGCCCATAACCGCCCCTGGAATGAAGTCGTTTACGACGTCGTGGCAGCCGAAGGTTCCACGCGGGAAAACGGCGCGGCGGCGTTCCTGGTCGCTCATATGAACAATCAGGCGGTCCCGGCGACCGCCATCACCGCCCGCATTTTTCTGGGGACTCAGGTGCAATGCACCCAGTGTCACGATCATCCGTTTAACGATTGGAAGCAGGACCAGTTTTGGGAACTGAAGAGTTTCTTCAAGCAGACGATCGTCGTGCGCCAAGAGAAAACGGATCCGCAGACCGGCAAGACCGAGCGCCTCGCTTCGCTGCAGGTGAATCCGATCAGCGATCCGGAATATTACGAGAACCGGCGCGGACTGATGAAAGCGGCGTACCCCGTGTTCGACGGAGTCAAAGTCGATCGCGGCGAAGCGGTCAACCGGCGGGAGGAACTCGCCAAACTGATGACCGATGGAAACCGGCCGCAACTGGCGCTGTCGATGGTCAATCGCATGTGGCAGCATTTCTTCGGCAAAGGATTTACGAACCCGGTCGATGACATGGGGCCGCACAATACGCCGACGCATCCCGAGTTGCTCGAGCAGCTCTCTCGGGAATTTGTGGCGTCGGGTTACGACGTCAAGAAACTGATTCGCTGGATCTGTCTCTCCGAAGCGTATCAGCGGAGCAGTCAGTTCAACGACACCAATCTCAGCGACAACCCCGAAGCGGGATTGCCTCCGCTGTTCAGCCGCGTCTATCCCAAATCGATGAGCGCCGAACAGTTGTACGACTCGCTGGTGGTGGCGACCCGGCCTCAAAATCAGAAACGCATCAGTTGGGCCGCCGACGAGCCGCTCCGCGATCAGTGGATGCAGCAGTTCGTCACCCACATGAACACCGACGAAAACGACGAGACGAGTAATTTCGAAGGGACGGTCTCGCTGGCGCTGTTGATGATGAACAGCGACATGATCTCCCAGGCCCTCAGTCTCGACCGCGGCACCTACCTGAGCGAACTCCTGAAAAACCGGATGACCGAGCAGGAACGGCTGCGTCGGCTCTGCGTCTCCGCGCTGTCGCGCGAACCGACCGAAGAGGAAATGAACCTCTGGCGGAAAATCATCTTCGACCGCGTGACCGACCCCAGCCTCGGCGACGATCGGCAACTCGCGACGGCTCAAGGCCTGCAGGATGTCTTCTGGGCGTATCTGAACTCGAATGAGTTCATGATCATTCCATAGGCGTCGTCGGCCTGTGTGTGTCCGTCGGTCGGCGAGTTGATGACGCCGGAGGAGCGCTTCTCCGATCGCTTCGTCACCGTTGCCTGCCGCACGGCCGATTGGCTTCGCTCACTGGCTCTGTTACAATGTCGCTGACGGGGCTATTTTTCCCAGCGAAGCGGCGAGCAACAAGCTCAGTCGAACCCCCATGGACCGCAGAACCGTCTGCATCGTACTGTGATTCCGTACGACGCCACTTGTGGTTTTGTGAAGAGGACGAAGCGAAGACCTGCAGCGAAAGGATTTTGATATGGTAACGCATCCGGTATTGATCGACGGACAATGGAAAGCCTCCGCGGGCGCAAAGACGTTTCAAGCGATCAATCCGCGGACGGAACAGCCCCTGCCCGATCAGTATCCCGTCAGTCCCTGGCCGGAAATCGAACAGGCTCTCGAAGCGGCCTCCGCGGCGTTTCGCCGTGCCGCCGGATGGCACGGCGTTCGTTTCGCGCAGTTTCTCGAATGTTATGCCGACAAAATTGAGAGCCGCACCGACGATCTCGTCGAGATCGCTCATCAAGAGACCGCGCTCCCCGTCTCGCCGCGTCTTAAAGACGGCGAGCTTCCGCGGACGACCAATCAACTTCGTCAGGCGGCCGCCGCCGCGCGTGAAGGAAGCTGGACGCTGCCGACGATCGACACCAAGGCGAACATCCGCTCGTATTTGGGGCCGATCGGCCCTGTCGCGGTATTCGGTCCTAACAATTTTCCGTTTGCGTTCAACAGCGCCGCCGGGGGGGATTTTGCCGCCGCCATTGCCGCGGGGAATCCGGTGATCGCCAAAGGTCACACGTCGCATCCGTCGACGACCCGCCTGTTCGCCGAGTTGGCGCTGGATGCGGTTCGCGAGACCGACTTGCCCCCCGCCTGGGTGCAGCTCATCTATCGCACCAGTCATGAAGACGGTGCAAAACTCGTCTCGCATCCGCTCATCGGAGCGTCCGGTTACACCGGTTCCCGGCACGCCGGCCTCACGCTGAAAACCGCCGCCGACGCCGTCGGCAAGCCGATTTATCTCGAACTTTCGAGCATCAATCCCGTTTTCATTCTTCCCGGTGTTTTAACCGAACGGCTCGAAGCGCTCGCCGACGAGTTTTCCGGCAGTTGCCTGATGGGAACGGGGCAGTTTTGTACCAATCCCGGCCTCGTATTTCTTCCCGGCGGAGCCAATTCGCAGGCCTTCGTCGACGCCGTGGCGAAGCGCTTCCAGGCCGCGGGAGTCGGCACGATGCTCAGCCCCGGAGTCCAGAAAAACTTTCTCGATGCCGTAAAAAGTTTGCAGGCCGGCGGCGCGAAACTGGTGACCGGCGGGACGGCCGGCGGGGGAACCGGAGTTTCGTGTGCGAACACCCTGCTCACCGTCAGTGGAGACGCCTTTATGTCGAACCCCGAAGCGCTGCAAGCCGAGGCGTTCGGCAATGGGTCGCTGTTCGTCATCGCTTCGAATCCCGACCAGTTGCCGTTACTCGCCGAGCGTCTGGAAGGCAATCTCACGGGGGCGCTCTACACGGCGACCGACGGCAGCGACGATGCGCTGTACGAGAAAATCGAAACGCCGGTCCGCCAGAAAGTCGGGCGGCTGCTGAACGACAAGATGCCGACGGGCGTCGCCGTCTCACCGGCGATGAACCACGGCGGGCCGTTTCCCGCCACCGGCCATCCCGGTTTCACGGCGGTCGGCATTCCGTCTGCGATGCGCCGCTTCGGTATGTTGCAGTGTTACGACGGCATCCGTCCGCATCGTTTGCCGTCGATCTTGCAGAACGCCGCGACCGAGTCGAAGACGTGGCGGCTGATCGACGGCGCGTGGACGCAAGGCGGCATCTGAGGCAGACACGTCGTCGCAACTCCGGCGGGAATTGAGGCGACTACGGGAACGATGTCACGATGTCATCAGCGGATCTACCATCACCCCACCGGCGCAATGCGCTCTGGCTGTTTTACCAATTCACGTTACAGGTCGTTTTTCAGTTCTGGCTCGGTTACCGGGCGCGGGGACTGCAAAATGTGCCCCCCTCGGGGGGGGGCTTGATTCTGGCGAATCACCAGAGTTTTCTCGATCCGCTGCTGATCGGTTTGCCGCTGCGGCGGCCGATCAGTTACGTCGCCCGCGATTCGTTGTTTCGCGTGCCGGTCATCGGCTGGATTCTGAGAAACACGTATGTGATGCCGATCAACCGCTCCGCCGCCAGTCCGGCGATGTTGCGAGACGCCATCCGGCGGATCGAGCACGGATTTCTCGTCGGCGTCTTTCCCGAAGGAACGCGCACTCACAACGGCGACGTGGGGACGTTCAAACCGGGTTTCATCTCACTCATCCGGCGGGCGCGGACGACGGTCTATCCCGTGGGAATCGCCGGCGCTCATCTCGCTTTGCCCCGTCACGCCTGGTTTCTAAAGCCGAAGCGCGTTCACGTCGTCTTCGGCGAACCGCTCACGTACGCCGAACTCGAGCCGTTTCTGGAGAAAGGGAACGAACAACAGTTGCTGGAGTTTATCCGCGAGCGAGTGTGTGCGTGTCAACATGAGGCGGAAGCGTGGCGGGAGGGTCGAGGGTCGAGGGTCCAGAGTCCAGAGCCAGAAAAAGAATAGGGTGAGTTCGGGCAAGCTATCGCTATACTGCGATCTCGCTAACGATAACGCCCGTCCCGAAGAAACCGTTATACTCCACGCGGCAGTGAATGAGCCATTCCTCTGCGAGTGGGTTTGTGGTAC
>JBBECD010000088.1:0-5415 GCA_040881995.1 Planctomycetaceae bacterium | reverse complement strand
AAAAAGATGATAGGGAGATGGGGGGATAGGGAGATGGGGAGCAAAACCGTTTAGCCGCGACGCGAAGGGGCTCCGTAGCGGAGCGTTTTGAATTTGAGACCACACAACATGAACAACGCCACACACAACTTAGCCGGCCGCGCGGCCCTCATCACCGGTGCGGGGGTCGGCATCGGCCGCGCCATTGCCGAGAAACTCGCCGGTGCGGGGGCGTTCGTGGGACTGCACTGTCATCAAAGCCGTGAGGGTGCCGAAGAAACGCTCGCCGGGATCCAACAAGCCGGCGGCGACGGTATTGTGCTCTCCGCCGATTTGTCGGATGCCGGTCAAGCGGCGCAACTCGTCGATCAATTCGTCGCGGCGGCGGGGCGGTTGGATATTCTCATCAACAACGCCGGCACGCCGATCGAACGCGTTAAACTCGAAGACTGTTCCGTCGATCTCTGGCGCAGAATTCTCGATATCAATCTCACGAGTGCGTTCGTCGTCACGCAAAGGGCGATACCGTATCTGCGCAAATCGGGGAATGGGGCGATCGTCAACAATCTGTCGCTCTCGGTGCAGACCGGCGGTGCGAACGGCGCCGGCCCTTACGCGATCGCCAAAGGGGGATTGCAAGTGATGACCCGCACGCTGGCCCGCGAACTCGCCCCGCACGTGCGGACGAATTCCATCATGCCCGGCGTCATCGAAACCCGGCATCACGAGCAGTTTTCCTCCGCCGAGCGGATGGAGCAATACCGGCAGGAAACCCCGCTCGGCCGCAACGGCCAGGCCGACGAAGTCGCCGACGCCGTGCTGTTTCTCGCCAGCGACGCCAGCCGATTTGTGAACGGCGCCGTCATCGACATCAACGGCGGCCGGTTTTTGCGCTAAAACCTCTCCCGGAGGGAGAGGGTCAGATCAACACCTCTCCCTCCGGGAGAGGTCGGCGGCCTTGCCGCCGGGTGAGGGCACTATGAAGAAAAGGATGAAGGCAGGAGGATGAGTCAGAGGAAGACCCTTTGCATTGCTGTCTTCTGACTCATCCCTCATAATTCATCCATTTCTTTCGAGTACCCTCACCCGGCCGCTACGCGGCCACCCTCTCCCCGGGGGGAGAGGGTCAATCCCCAATCCGCACTTCGCCCGGTTCGATGATCGGCAGCAGGCTGCACAGCGCATCACCTTTTTGCACCGACGGGCAGGCCCGCAGCATCAACACGAGGCCGTCGTCGAGACAGGCAACGTCTGCTGGATCGTCGCCGAGTGAATCGAGAATCGTTCCGAGTGTCTCTCCTTTGCGGACGACGTCTCCCAACGCAACCGCCGGTTCAAAATACCCCGCACGCGGTGCGGGATGCTGTATCTGCAAGTGGCCGCTCTGATCGCGGTCGTCTTCGACGATGTACGTCAACCGATCTTCCCTCAGACGCGGCTCGATCAACTGCAACTCGGCGGCGACGTTAAGACAACCTTCGACGTAATCGTCGATCCCCTGCGCGCTGCACATCCCCCCTCCGCCGAGTTCGGTATAAATCGCCGGGATGTTGGCATCGCGGGCGACCGACAACGATCGGCCGTGCAAATTCGGCGATGTTCCCCACACGATCGGCAGATTGAACGCTTTAGCCATTCGCCGCTGCACGTCGAGTGTATTCGGGTCGCGATGCAGCGTATATCCGCACATCGCGAGCATCGACAATCGCGTTCCCGCCGTGTGCAGGTCGATGTAGAAATCGGCCGAGTGAATGAGTGCGGTCAGCGCCACAGCCGTACGGTGCGTGATCGATCCTGCCGCATCGCCGGGACAGATGCGCGCGAGATCGCTGTCGTCTTCCGCCGTCCGCCACGCCCGGGCAAACGCGGCTTCGTTAACGACCGGCGCGATCGTCACCTTGCCGCGATCGAGCGATTTTTCGATGAGCGGAATCAACCGCCGCGCCGCGGCCATTGGTTCCCACTCGTCGCCGTGTACGCCGCCGGTGATGAGCAAGTGCGGCCCTTCGTTCTTGGCGATAATCGTCCGATGCGGAATGTGGGGAATAGTCGACGTCATAACAACCTCGTCAATGTGATTGATGATGGACCCTGGCCACGACAGCAGCGTAACGGACGGCTCGGCGAATGAGTAGTCCGCCACGAATTCGAGAACCGAGCGGCCACAAAAAATGCGAGAGGTGATTTTACCGTTCGTGCTTTTCGTGTCGTTCGTGGTTGAAAAGCAAAATGGGACCACGAACGACACGAAAAACACGAACGGGGTGCCGCTTGTCGCATCTCTGCATTTTTCGGTTAGGATTCGCTATCATCGGCGTCATTCCATACTTTTATTCGACACGAGGAGCAAAACATGTCGCTGGCGGGAAAAGTTGCATTGGTTACGGGGGGAGGACGCGGGATTGGGAAAGGGTGTGCGATCGAACTCGCCCGGCGCGGGGCCGATGTCGTCATTACCGATCATCCCGAAAGCCCCGACGTCGATCCGACCGTTAACGAATTGAAAACGTTCGGCGTGAATGCGTGGGGCCTGCGCGGTGATGCCTTCGTACGAAAAGAAATCGAAATTGCGGTAAACGAAACGATCGCACTCGCCGGCGGAATCGACATCCTCGTGCATAATCCGGCACGATCGAAGCGGGCTCCGTTTCTCGAATTCGATCCCGCCGATTGGGACAGTTCGATCGCCGCGGTGCTGTCGAGCGGCTTTCATACGAGTCAACTCGTCGCCCGACAAATGGTGACTCAAGGTCGCGGCGGGTCGATCGTGTTCATTTCGAGCGTGCACGCCGAGATGCCGTATGGACCATGCGTCGCTTACAACGCGGGCAAGGCGGGGCTGAATCATCTGACGAGATCGATCGCGAAAGAACTGGCACCGTACAAAATTCGCGCGAACGCCATCGAGCCTGGCTGGATCGACACCCCCGCCGAGCGGGCGCACTTCACGCAAGAGCAATTCGACGAATGGGTACCGAAGATCCCGTTAGGCCGCATCGGTCAGCCAGAGGATATCGGCCACGCCGCCGCGTTTTTAGCGTCGGATGAAGCGAGCTACATCAGCGGTACGATTATGCGCGTGGATGGGATGTTTGTGTATAAGGATGCGTGAAGGTTGGGGGTTAGGGGTTGGGGAAATACTAGCCCGAAGCGCAAGCGAGGATTCTCCTTCGTTCCCAAACACTGCTTGGGAACGCAAGTCTTCGCGGCTCCGCTGCGCGTCGTCCGAATGTCAACACATCAGGGAGCCGCCGCCGCGAGTTTATCTGCTTGAACGTCGACAGCGCTAATGGCGGCTTGGATCGTCTGCACTTCGGCTTGGTCAAATAGGGGCTCGCCGCACTGCGTACAAACCCAGGCAGGGACCGCATCCAGCAGCAAGTGATAGCCCTTGCGATCAACGTGAAACGGAGCGACGTCGCGAATCATCTTGCCCTGGCAGTGGATGCATTTCATCATGAGAGCCTATCGTTATATTCGTGGTAGGTCGGATCCCAGCAGCGAACGCAATTTTGCCGGACGAGCGATTCCAAGCTTTTTTGCGATCAGTTCAAAACCATCATCGTCTTTTAGGCGGTCGATTTCATCTTGGAGTTTTCCTAATCGGACTTTCTCCCACGACGATGTTTTATCGTGATGTTTCCGTATAAACTTATTCGGAAGAGTATAAAATACTGGTTCTGATTTTCCCGTTGAACCGTCGTTTCGACCGAAGAACTTTCCGATATTCATAAATGCCACAATGAGAAAATCGAATGCGTTCAAACTGCATTCCTTGACAGGAAAGCCCCGGTCGCAATCGGTTGCATAGCGGCTCTTGACTTGAATACGTACTTGGGTGACTTCGCCGCGTTTAGGATGATATCGGGGATCTGGATGAATACAGATCAAATCGTAACCTTCATTGTTCGGAGGAGCTTTATACGTCAGAATATTACGTCGCATAAGATAGCCCATAACCAGGAACTCTGCACCAGCGGAAACTACTGGGAGGCGTAAGTAATCTTTTTTTTCCATTTCCACCTCAGCGAACGTTCAATAGCATTCGACCGTCATGCCACCCGAGCGACATTAAACAATCTCAGTAATCAACTTCCCCCCCACGTCGGTCAAGCGTTCGTATCGGCCGTTGTGGAGGACTTCTTGATTCTCGTAATCGATGCCCATCTGATGCAGAATCGTCGCGTGCAGCGCATGAATATGGTACGGGCTTTCGACCGGACGTAAGCCGATGTCGTCGGTGGCGCCGGCGATCACGCCTCGCTTCAATCCGCCGCCGGCGAGCCACATCGAATAACCGAGCGGGTTGTGATCGCGGCCTTTGCCGCCCCCCTTCCCTTCTGCCAGCGGCGTGCGGCCGAATTCGCCGCCCCACACGACGAGCGTCTCATCGAGCAGGCCGCGCTGCTTGAGATCGCGAATGAGGGCGGCGGTCGGCTGGTCGGTCAGCCCGCACATGTGGCCGTGGTTTTCTTCGATGTTGTTGTGGGCGTCCCACTGATGCAGCGTCGTATCGCCGCCGCCGGCGAACACGAGCACGAACCGCACGCCGCGCTCGACGAGCCTGCGTGCGAGTAAACACCGGCGGCCGAAGTCGTCGGTCGCTTCATTTCCGACGCCGTACATCTCGTGCGTTGGCTGCGTCTCCTGCGTGAGATCGACCGCTTCCGCCGCGGCGGTCTGCATCTGGAAGGCGAGTTCGTAGCTGGCAATGCGGGCTTCGAGTTCGCTGTCGCGGCGGGTCAACGTCGCTTCGTTGAGTTCGCGAATCGCGTCGATCGTGCGGCGATAACTTTCGCCGCCGCGTCCGGACGGCGGGGCCAGATCGAGAATCGGCGTGCGGCCGTTGCGGAAGACCGTCCCCTGAAAATTCACCGGCAGGAACCCCGAACTCCAGCAGGGCTTTCCTCCTTCGTTCGCCCCCTGCTTGTCGAGCAGCACGACGTACGACGGCAGATTGTCGGCCTCGGTGCCGAGGCCGTACGTGACCCACGAACCGACGCTGGGAAACCCGGAGACGACTCGCCCCGACGAAAGCTGATACTGTGCCGATTCATGAATAAAACTGTCGCAGTGAAACGACCGCACGAGAGCGATCTCATCGACGACCTGCGCGGTGTGCGGCAGAAAGTCGGAGACGTCGATCCCCGATTCGCCGTACTTGCGGAATTTTCGCGGGCTGGCCATCAACACGTCGGTTTCGCGGATGAACTGCGTCTCGACGTTGCCGAAACTTTTCGGGAGCCGCTGGCCGTGCAGTTGTGCGAGCGCGGGCTTGGGATCGAACAAATCGACCTGACTCGGCCCCCCCGACATGAACAGAAAGATACAAGACTTCGCCTTCGCCGCATGCGTCGGCGTCCTGGGCGCGAGCGGGTTTTCGTACGTCTGCTCGCCCGCAACGTCGCGCTGCAGCATCCACGAAAGCGCCAACCC
>JBBECD010000087.1:0-5445 GCA_040881995.1 Planctomycetaceae bacterium | reverse complement strand
CTCTACCCCAAGATTAAAGCCTGACAGAGCACTAGCCCGAAGCGCAAGCGAGGGTGCCTTTCCGATCGATGAAGAACCCTCGCTTGCGCTTTTTGAAGTTGCGCTATTTACCGGGGGTAATGCATTCTTCCGCCCCGGCAGGGGCACAACAATGTAGCCTCGGGCAACGCCCGAGGTCGCGGAATCCCACCAGATTTCCAAGCCCCGGCAGGGGCGAAACAGATTCTTTCTTTCGTCGTTCGTTGTGTCGCCCCTCCCGGGGCTCTGGCGACGTGGTCGCTTCGCTACCCCGGGCGTTGCCCGGGTCTACATTGTTATGGCCCTACCGGGCCGGAAAACCAAGCATTCGCCATCGATAGCGCAACCTCACAGCTTGCGCTTCGGGCTAGTATGGACCGGCTGGCCCTTCGGGCCGGAAGACTAATGTTCCTGTTCATCCCTCCGGCTCTTGGCTCTTGTCTCTCGACTCTTGACTCCTTATCTTGGCGGGCTAAAGCCTGTACTTCGACAGAAATCCTAAGCTAAAGCTTGTACTCCTACGGAAAGCCGTCATGCGAAAAAACCCTGTCAAAGCCGCACTTCAAGCGGGTGAACCTCAAATTGGAACGTGGTTGTCGCTCGGCAATCTCTTTGCCACGCGCGTGATGGCGCGCATGGGATTTTCGTGGTTGACGGTCGACCTCGAACATTCGCCGATCGACTGGAGCGAAGCGGGAATGCTGTTCGGCGCCATCGCCGACGCCGGCGGCGTGCCGCTCGCGCGGGTGCCGCGGGGAGACCACGACCACATCAAGCGAGTCCTCGACGCCGGGGCGTTCGGCATTATCGTGCCGATGGTCAATACCGTCGCAGAGGCGAAGATCGCCATCGCCGCGGCGAAGTATCCCCCGGCGGGAAACCGCTCGGTCGGCGGGGGATTGCACTCGATGAACTTCGACGCCACGGCGGGGGAATACTTCAAACATGCCAACAACGAAATTCTGGTGATTCTGCAAACCGAATCGCCGGAAGGGGTCGACAACGCCGAGGCGATTTACAGCCTCCCCGGCGTCGACGCGATTTTCGTGGGGCCGAACGATCTCAGCGCGCAGATGCGCGGGCCGGACGGCATCGACCCGACTCCCGAAGAACTCGAAGCGATGCTGCAACGCGTGCTCGCCATCGGCAAGAAAGTCGGCACGCCGGTCGGACTGCACTGCATGGACGAAGCCGCCGTCAAAAAGAGAATCGCCGAAGGCTGGCAATTCCTCGCCTGCGGCAGCGAACTAAGAATGATGACCCAAGGCGCGCAAGCGATCGTCACGGGGTTGAACCTCAAGAAGCACGTGGGAGATGTGGCGCGGTATTGATGGGGGCGAGGGGCGAGGGTCGAGAGTCCAGGGTCCAGGGCCAGAAAAAATGCCTCTGGCTCTGGACCCTCGACCCTCAACTACTTCCCCGCGTTGTCTTCCCCGTTGCGGGTGCTGAGTTGTTCAAGCACTCGGGGGTCGGTGTTGTTTGCGAAGAATTTGACCGAGCCGTCGGCGAACAGGAAAATCGCACCGGTGTCTTGGGCGTTGCCGAAGCCGACCGCTTCGCGGTTCAGTCCTTTGCCGACCTGCCGCCAGTTTTCGGGTTCGCCCCATGCGGGGTAACCGTAGCCGACTTCGCCGACGATGAGCGTGTTCGACGTGCCGTCGGTGATGTGAGTCCGGCGGACGTCGGAATTCGGCCCGAATACGCCCAGGTCGATCGCGCGGCCCTTTTGGTCTTTCACCGTTCCCCCCACGCCGGCGAAATGAGCGACGGCGAAGCCGCGGCCGATTTTTGCGTGATTTCCGCCCGAGGCGAAAAACGTCGGGACGTCCTGACTGAAGGGGGCGAAATTGGCGGGGTCGTCATACGGTTTGTCGAAATCGATCATGCTGTAAAGATCGGCTTTGTCGACATAAGGGAGCAGTTCGGTCATCCAGCCGTGCATTCCCTGTTCGCGGCCGTTGGGCTGCTTGACGAAGCTGCCTCCGGCGGGGAACCGTCCTTTCGCCGCATGATGGCGGTCGAGGGCGTAACCGATGTCTTCGAGATGAAACCGCGAATCGGCGATCGCGGCTTCTTGACGGGCCCGCGCCCCCCAGCCGCTGAAGACGAGCGGTCCCATGAACATGCCGAGCAAGCCGCACGCCATGCCGATGCCGGCGATGGTTTTGATCTGTTTTTCTTCCTGCCGGCGAGCCGTCGCGCTCAGGGCCATCAAGCCCATCACGAGGGCGATCAATCCCAGTCCCGTTGCCGGCAGCCGAAACCAGAAACTCTCGAGATACGACAGCGACGAGGTGACGAACCCCGCCAGTCCGACGGCGAGAGTCATCCAGCCGTTACGTACCGCCGCCTGATGGCTTTGCCTTTTCAGCGCATCGAATTTGGTTCGCGGCTCCGGTACGAATTTTTTCGGCGAGAGGCCGGCCGCGGAAGCCGGCTCAAATTCCGCCTCGACGTCGTCGGAGACAGGCGGCATCTGAGAAAACGAAGCGAGGCCGCGCGATGAGGCATCGCTGTGCCGCCGGCGCGCCGGCGATTCGACGTCCGGCGAACGCTCATCGTCGGTGACGGCCGCGGGCTGCGAGATTTCGGTATCGGCGGGCCGCGGAGCGGCGGCGAGGCCCATCACTTTCCAGAGTCCCTTGGGCGCGGCGGTCGGTGATGGATCGTCCTCTGAATTGCGCACGACCGTCTGGGCGGTCGAGGTGGTCAACCCCGCCCGCTTCATGACGTTCCACAAACTCTGAGGTTTCGGATCGGACGATTCGGTCATCTGTGCCACTCGTTTATCATACTCGTCACCTCACGCGGCGGCCTGTTGAATCGGACGGAAGAGCTGTTCGACCAGTCCGCGTTCGAACACGATTCCCAGCACGCTTTCTTTTTCGACAATCACGGCGACCGGCGCGACCGCTTGACGCATGGCGAGCAACGCTTCGAGCTTGGTGGCTTGTGAGTCGACGCGGGGCATGGGCTCAATCCAGTTCGTCACGGCGCCGGCGGCCGCCGCCAGGTCGATCGGGCGGACATACATCGACCAGTCGCCTCCGGATTCGTCATCTTTAAGTATAACGAACGGAACGCCGTATTGGTCGGAGAATTTTAGAATCTCATCCCGCGTTGCCTGGCTCGGCAATCCCAAAACGCGCGACGAGGGAATCATCGATTGCAGCACCGGCTGCACTGCGGTGTTCAGCAAGCCGCTGATCAGTCGATTTTGAATGTCGGTCAGCACCCCTTCTTCGTGCCCTTGTCCCAGCAGCTCGAGCAGACGCTGTCGCCCGAGAAACGGCGAATCGGAGGAGACCTCGGCGGGAGCAAACCGCTGCGCCAACTTGCTGACATAGACCAGCGGCAGGCTGATCACGAGAAACAGCCGGTAAAACACGTCGAACCAGCGGAGTTTTTTCCGCAGCAGCGCCATCGGCGCGCGGAAGAACAAACTTTTGGGAATCAGATCGCCAAACAGAAAAATGAACGGCGTGAAGAACAGCGTCGCCAGAATTTCCGCCGCGTGGGCCGTCAGAAAAACCGAAACCCCCATATTGATTGCGAGCGACGCCATGAAGTTCGCCACGTTGTTGCCGACGAGCGTCGTCGCAACAAAATGACTCGGGTGCTGCACGTACCAGAGCAGACGCCGGGCCACGGCGTCGCCGGCGAGAGCGTCGACGTTCACGCGCAGCGGATTGAGCCGGTATAATCCGGTTTCCGTTCCGCTGAAGAACGCGTTCATGCGCAGCGCCGCGACAAACATGACGCTTGCGACCGCGAACTGAAAAACTTCATGCACCGACACTGACAACTCCGTTACATCATTTTTTTGTAATATTTCAGCGGATTGGCGAAATACGCACCGTTCGCTTGCGGGATCCAGAAAAGGCAAGTGTCACGCAAAGGCGAGAAGGCGCAAAGGAAGAATGGGTTCCATGAATGTGTTCAGGTCATGGCTTTAATTTCCTGATGATCCTCAACTTCGCGCCTTCGCGTGAGAAATATCCGCCCCTTCTTCACGATTTAAAAATAATGGCTCGCAGCGCGCCGCGCGGCGACGACGAAATGACGCGGATGCGATACCCGTTCCACAGGCATTCTTCGCCGGCTTTGGGAATGTGCTCCAGCTCCTGCTGCAATAATCCCGCGACGGTGGTCTGACTCTCTTCGTCCGGCTCGTAATCGAGGTTCAATTTTTTAGAGAGATATCGCAACGTGGTGATCCCCTCGACGTGCCAGCGCCCCGGTGCGATTTCGAGCATCGGCTCGCGATCGAGGACGCGGCGCGTGCGGCTGGGATCGGTATGAAACAGATGATCGATCAGGTCGTTGAGCGTCACCACGCCGATGGTGTCGCCGTATTCATTGACGACCGACGCCAGTTTGCGGTTCTGGTCTTTCAACGTCTTCAAAGCGGTCGCGAGGTTGGCGCACCAGGGGATGTGAATCAGCTCTTGCGCGAGCGATTCCAAATTCTTTTCGGGCAATGACGACATCCCCGAGAGCAGCACGCCGCGATCGGGCATTTCGTCCTGGCCCAGCACGACCAGAAAATCGCCGTGCGGAATTTTTCCGTGCAGATCGCTCCGATGAATGGTATCGCGGAACGTCGGATACGTGCCGCGGGGATGCATCACCTCCTCGACGGTCGTTTCGGTCATGTCGAGAATATTCTGCAATGCCGCCCGTTCCTGACGCACGATGTCTTCGGTCAATTCCGACGCCTGAACCGCCCGTTCGAGATCTTCGAGGTGCAAGAACGGCTCGTTCTGAATCTGCGGCCAGATCGCACGACGCAAGCGGCGGGCCAGCGGTTTCAGCCAGGGGGTCAACGGGTCGAGCGCGCGGACGGCGATCGCCAACGGCAGACTGACCAGCGGGGCCAGAGACGTGCGCAGCACGACGGCGAATGTTTTGGGAAACGCTTCTCCAAAGAGAATCATCACGATTAACGAGACGAAGCTGAAGAGGCTGGCCAATCCGGTCTGGTTGGCGTCGATCAGCCGCTCGGAAACCTGCACGCCGACGGCGAAATACGCCAGATTCAGCACGAGATTCCAGAACAGCACCGCCGTCAGCAGACGGTCGGGGTCGGTCATCAGCGCGGCGGCCATCCGTTCGGTCGGCCGCCCGGTGCGCATGCGGCGGAGATCGTCGCGCGTGAGAAAGAACAACGCCGTTTCGCTGCCGGAGAAAAAGCCCGAGGCGACCAGCAGGATCAGCATGGCGACGCCCAACGGCGCGGCTTCCCAGGTCACGTCCATCAGGCCACCTGTATTGCGGCGCGAAGTGATGAGCAACGGGGGGTTAGCGTGACGTCAATTTTCGATCGGCAGGTTGCATGGTAACCCGAAGCGTGAGCGAGGGAGCAAGTTCGCGCGATCGATGATGATAGAACTCCCTCGCTCACGCTTCGGGTTACGATAAAATATC
>JBBECD010000086.1:0-33886 GCA_040881995.1 Planctomycetaceae bacterium | reverse complement strand
ATTTGAATATCCAGCACGATGACGGCGAATTCGCCCGCGACGAGCGCGAGGAGCGCTTCGTCCGCGGAGGCGGCGCGCACTAGCCGGTATCTCGGTTCCGCCAGAATCGATTCGAGGACGGTCAGGTTTTTAGGATCATCATCGACGAGCAGAATGTTGATGCGATCATCGTCCGGGAGGACATCCCATTCGGCCGCGCCCGAAGCGTTCCGCTGTGTCGTTGCGTCATCGCAGGAACGGCCCGGCGATGAGTCGTGCGTATTCGTCATGATGTCATTGTGCCTTGTCGTCCGATTGCGGCTTAACGGTACAACCATAATCGCATTAACGAGAGAAGCTGAGCGGTATCCACCGGTTTGGCGATGTAATCCGATGCGCCGGCGTCGAGACATTTTTCTCGATCGCCTTTCATCGCCTTGGCCGTTAACGCGAGCATTGGCAACGTGCGAAAACGAGGATCGTTACGGATTTCCCGCATTGTCTGATAACCGTCCATATCCGGCATCATGATGTCCATGAGCACCATACTCAAGTCCGGCGTCATCTGAAGCAGCTCGATGGCCTGCCGGCCGTTGGTGGCGCTGAAGACTTCGATTTCCTGTCCTTCCAATACCGTGGCGAGTGCAAAGATATTGCGCGCGTCGTCGTCGACGATCAGCACCTTGCGGCCGCGAAAGACTTCGCCGGAGCCGTGCAATCGTTCCAGCATTCGCTGTTTTTCGAGCGGCAGATCGGACACGACGAGGTGCAGGAACAGCGACGTCTCATCCAGCAATCGCTCCGGAGACTGTACGTCCTTGAGCACGATGCTTTTGGCGATCGTCTTCAGTTGTTGCTGCTCATCGGCGGAGAGATCCTTTCCGGTGAAGACGATCACCGGTACGTCCTGCAATTCAGGCCTTTTCTGAATCATCTGAAGCAGTTCGAATCCGCTCATGTCCGGCAGGCGGAGGTCGAGGACGACGCAATCGCAGCGCTTGTCGAGCATGATTTCGTACGCTTCCCAACCGGTGGAGGTCGCGACGACTTCAATATGCGGAATGTCGAGCAGTTCGATGATCGATCGCCGTTCGATGTCGTTGTCTTCCACGATCAGCAGGCGTTTCGTGCCCGCGGCCGTGAAGTCTTTCAGGCGGTCGAAGGCCGTTTCCAGCTCTCTGGTGGTAGACGATTTGACGAGATAGGAAAACGCGCCGTGCGACAATCCATGCCGGCGTTCCTCATCGAGGGTGACGATCTGCACGGGAATATGCCGCGTCTGCGGATCGAGTTTAAGATTATTGAGCACGGTCCAGCCCAACATGTCGGGCAGGAAAATATCGAGAGAGATGGCGGATGGAAGGTACTGCCGGGCGAGCGACAGGCCCAACGCCCCCTTCTGAGCCACGATTCCTTTGAAGCCCCGGTCGCGGCCCAGATCGAGAAGGATGCGCGCGTAGTGCGGATCGTCTTCGATAATCAGCACCACGTCGTCATTCGATGTGACGATCTCGCGGTCGTCTTCCACCGGTTCTTCGCGCGGCGTAGGCGTCAGATGAATTTGGCCCGCCAGATCCTTGCCGCGATTCGCCGGCGCGATATTAATCGCGGCGGGGCCGGCGTACTGCAACGGCACGTAGAGCGTAAACGTGCTTCCCTGGTTGGGAACGCTGGAAAGACGGATCTCGCCCCCTAACAACGAAGCCAGTTCCCGGCTGATGGCCAGACCCAGGCCGGTGCCGCCGTATTTGCGCGACGTCCCCGCATCGGCCTGCTGAAAGGCTTCGAAGATCAACCTTTGCTTTTCGGGCGGAACGCCGATTCCCGTGTCTTCCACGGAGAATGCGACGATCTGCTGCATTTTGGCCAGTATCGGATGGTCGGGACTGAATCCCGACTTCGCCAGTTCGATGCGAACGTCAACATGGCCGTGGGAAGTGAACTTGACGGCGTTGGACAACAGATTCTTGAGGATTTGATGCAGCCGTTTGGAATCGCTGATCAGCGAGCGCGGGAGTTCGCTGGACAGAAGCACGTTGAAGGGCAGATTCTTGTTTTCCGCCACGTGCCGGAAGTTCCGTTCGATCGTGTCCCGCAAAGCGGAAAACGAGATCTCCTCGGCCTCGACCGTGACCGTGCCCGATTCGATCTTCGAGAGATCGAGAATGTCGTTGATCAGGTGCAGCAGATCGGTGCCGGAGGAATTCACGTTTCTCGCGAATTCGATTTGCTTGGGAGTCAGATTGCCCGCCGCATTGTCGGCCAACTGCTGGCTGAGAATGAGAATCGAATTGAGCGGCGTGCGCAGTTCGTGAGACATGTTGGCGAGAAATTCGGATTTGTATTTTGACGTGAGGGCCAACTCCGCCGCCTTCTCTTCCAGCGCATGCCGCGCTTGTTCGACTTCGGTATTCTTGCGTTCGACCTCTTCATTCTGCTGAGCCAGCAGCATGGCCTTCGTGGCGAGCTCTTCGTTCGTCTGCTGCAGTTCGGTCTGCCGCGATTGCAATTCCGCCGTCAGTTGCTGCGATTGGGTCAACAGGCCCTCGGTGCGCATCGTGGTCTCGATGGTATTGAGCACGATGCCGATGCTGGCTGTCAACTGTTCGAGGAAAGAGACGTGCGATGGCAGGAATTCGTTTAGCGACGCCAGCCCCAGCACGGCCTTGATCTGGCCTTCGAAGACCACAGGGAAGATGGCGATGCTGCGGGGAAGGGCTCGAAACAACGCGGATCCCACGGGGATGGTATCGGCGGGCACGTCCCCGATAATAATCCGCCGCTTATCCACGGCGCACTGTCCCATCCAGCCCTCGCCCAGCTTGACCATCGGCGCATAGCCCCCTTCATCGGGATTGCCGTAACTGGCGAGCATTTTCAAATGAGGCTCTTTCTCGGAAATCATCTGGTAGATCAGCCCCTGGTGCGCATTGACCAAAGGGACGAGTTCCGAGAGCAAGAGCCGTCCCACGGCGAACAAGTCGCGCTGGCCCTGCAACATGTTCGAGAAACGGGCGAGATTGGTTTTCAGCCAGTCCTGTTCGCGGTTGCGTTCGGTCGTTTCCCGGAGATTCGAGATCATGGTGTTGAGATTGCCTTTGAGTTCGGCGACTTCCCCTTCGGCCTCGACCTGAATCGATTGCGTCAGATCTCCTTGCGTCACGGCGGTGGCGACTTCGGCGATCGCCCGGACCTGGGTGGTGAGATTGCCGGCCAACAGGTTCACATTGTCGGTCAAATCGCGCCAGGATCCCGCAACTCCGGGAACGTTGGCTTGACCTCCGAGTTTGCCGTCGGTGCCGACTTCTCGAGCCACGCGCGTGACTTCGGAAGCGAATGACCGCAACTGCTCGACCATCGTATTGATGGTGTCTTTGAGCTCCAGGATTTCACCGCGCACATCCACCGTGATGGTCTTGGAGAGATCGCCTTTGGCGACCGCAAACGTCACTTCCGCGATGTTTCGCACCTGCGACGTTAAATTAGACGCCATCGAATTGACGTTGTCCGTCAGATCCTTCCAGGTTCCCGCCACGCCGGGAACCTGCGCCTGTCCGCCGAGCTTGCCTTCCGTTCCCACTTCGCGAGCCACGCGGGAAACTTCCGAGGCGAATCCATTCAACTGATCGACCATCGTATTGATGGTGTCTTTGAGTTCCAGAATCTCCCCGCGCACGTCGACGGTGATCTTGCGCGACAAGTCGCCGCGAGCGACTGCGGTCGTGACGTCCGCGATGTTGCGCACCTGATCGGTGAGGTTGGTAGCCATCGAATTCACGTTGTCGGTCAGGTCTTTCCATGTTCCGGCGACGCCTTCGACTTCCGCCTGGCCGCCCAACTTGCCTTCCGTTCCCACTTCGCGGGCGACGCGCGACACTTCCGAAGCAAACGCATTCAACTGATCCACCATCGTATTGACGGTGTCCTTCAGTTGAAGGATCTCGCCCCGCACGTGCACGGTGATCTTTTTCGACAAGTCCCCTTTGGCGATGGCTGTGGCCACGTCGGCGATGTTGCGAACCTGCCCGGTCAGATTCGACGCCATCGAATTCACGTTATCGGTCAGGTCTTTCCACGTTCCGGCGACGCCGGGGACTTGTGCCTGTCCGCCGAGTTTGCCTTCTGTTCCGACTTCCCATGCGACACGCGTCACTTCCCCGGCGAACGAGTTGAGTTGATCGACCATCGTGTTGATCGTTTCCTTCAACTCCAGAATTTCTCCCTTCACGTCGACGGTGATCTTTTTCGAGAGGTCGCCGTTGGCCACGGCGGTCGCCACGGCGGCGATGTTACGGACTTGTCCGGTGAGGTTGGACGCCATCGAATTCACGTTGTCGGTTAAGTCCTTCCATGTTCCCGCGACCCCGGGGACTTCGGCTTGTCCGCCGAGTTTCCCCTCGGTGCCGACCTCGCGGGCCACGCGCGAAACTTCGGAAGCAAAGCCGTTCAACTGGTCGACCATCGTGTTGACGGTGTCCTTCAGCTCCAGAATTTCTCCCTTCACGTCGACGGTAATCTTGCGGGACAAGTCGCCGCGAGCCACGGCGGTCGTCACGTCGGCGATATTCCGGACCTGTCCGGTGAGGTTGGAGGCCATCGAGTTGACGTTGTCGGTCAAATCTTTCCACGTTCCGGCGACCCCTTCCACGGCGGCTTGTCCGCCAAGTTTTCCCTCGGAACCGACCTCGCGGGCCACGCGCGATACTTCGGAGGCAAATGCATTCAGCCGATCCACCATCGTGTTCAACGTATTTTTTAATTCGAGAATTTCACCTTTGACTTCCACGGTGATTTTGGAGGAAAGATCCCCCTTGGCGATGGCGGTCGCCACGTCGGCAATGTTTCGGACCTGACCCGTCAAATTGGAGGCCATCGAGTTGACGTTGTCGGTGAGGTCTTTCCAGGTGCCGCCCACGCCGGGGACGACCGCTTGTCCGCCGAGCTTGCCTTCCGAACCGACTTCGCGCGCCACGCGGGTCACCTCAGAGGCGAAGCTGTTGAGCTGATCCACCATCGTGTTGATAGTGTTTTTCAATTCGAGAATTTCGCCTTTCACGTCGACGGTGATTTTGCGCGACAAATCGCCTCGGGCGACGGCGGTCGTGACGTCGGCGATGGCGCGGACCTGATCCGTCAGATTATTGGCCATCGAGTTGACCGAATCGGTGAGATCTTTCCATGTCCCGGCGACGCCGGGCGCTTGCGCCTGGCCTCCCAGCTTGCCTTCCGTTCCGACTTCGCGCGCGACGCGGGTCACTTCCGCGGCAAACCCGTTAAGCTGATCCACCATCGTATTGATGGTTTCCTTTAACTCCAGAATTTCACCTTTCACGTCCACGGTGATCTTGCGCGATAAGTCGCCGCGGGCCACGGCGGTGGTCACGGCGGCGATGTTACGAACTTGTGCCGTGAGGTTCGAGGCCATGGCGTTCACCGAATCGGTGAGATCCTTCCACGTCCCCGCCACTCCCGGAACCACGGCTTGGCCTCCCAGGCGGCCGTCGGTGCCCACTTCGCGGGCCACGCGCGTGACTTCCGAAGCGAACGAGCGCAACTGATCGACCATCGTGTTGATGGCTTCCTTGAGTTGCAGAATTTCGCCCCGAACATCCACGGTGATTTTTTTCGATAAATCGCCGTTAACGACGGCGATGGTCACCTCGGCAATGTTGCGGACTTGTGCCGTGAGATTGCCTGCCATTTGGTTGACCGACTCCGTCAACTCTTTCCAGACGCCGGAGACGCCCTTCACTTGAGCCTGCCCGCCGAGCTTGCCTTCCGTTCCCACTTCTCTGGCCACGCGGGTCACTTCGGACGTAAAGACCGACAATTGGTCGATCATCGTGTTCACCAGTTTTGCCGACCGGAGAAATTCACCCTGAAGCATGCTCCCATCGACCTCAAGTTCCATCGATTGGCCGAGATCCCCTTTGGCAACCGCTCCGATCGCGCGAGCCACTTCGGTAGTCGGACGGACCAAATCGTCAATCAGGGTGTTGACCGACTGGGTCTTGACGGCCCAGCTACCGATTGCCAGGGGGACCGACATGCGTTGCGTCAATCGGCCTTCTTTTCCCACGGTGACGCTGACACGGACGGTTTCGCGGGTAATCCGCTCTTCCTGGGCGATGGTCTGATTGAAGGCTTCGGCAATTCGCCCCTCGGTACCCGACCATTCGATCGGAAGCCGAACCGAAAAGTCTCCATCGCGAAACGCAATCATGGCGCTGAGAATTTGGCAGGTGCGCATCTCTGCAGTTTCATCAGAGCTTATCGGCGTCGGCTTCTGCGAGAGAGCGGACGCCGAACCATTGCCGGATTCTGCATCGATTTCTCGAGGAAGTGGAGTGGTTGTCCGGTTATCCATCGTTGTTGTCTCCCCCATTTCAGCCAACGGACTTCAAAATCCGATTCGTTGAAAAATCGACTGTTTCTCCAACACGACGCACGAAGTCACAGATCGATGATGCCGGGATGTATCAGCTACTCAAACATTTTGACGGCCCGTTTTACGCTGCACGGCGAGCGCCAAGATAATGATTTTCGAAAGGACGGGAGATATTTGAGTTGGCCGAACGTGATGGAAACGCGCGGCGAACCCCCGCTGTTCGGATCACACAGTCACTTAAGCCGGCAACAGATTGTGGACTTAAATCTGGTAGAATACCTGAAATACATCGGTCGCCGCGATTCGATTATCTTTGCTCACGATGCCGCCGGCGATATTTGGTTGTTTCCACTATCCCGCGCTCAGGATTTCTCTCATGAACACGGCTCGTAGAGCAGCATCCGCCCATCCCGCACGGTCCCTACCCCGACGCCGGAGCGTTCGCAGCGGTGTGTGTCTCAACGGAAATCGGCTGGTGATTCGTTGAAGACTTTGAACGAGCCGACAATCCCGCGATGTTCATGCGAGATGCGGTGCTTCAAGGATCATCCGCGTGAGGCACGAGCCAGTCGGATCTTCACTCGGCGCGAACGACGAGCCCGTTATCCTGGCGTTCCGAGTCCTCAAATACGACCGTGCCGGAAACCAAACGATCGAATCGCATGGGGAACGGAACGAGCCGCCCGCCCCGTCAATCGAGCGGCTTAGAATTCAGTCAACATTTCGCCGTCGGATCGGTCGGCAAGCCACTTCAACGTTTCGGAATTGATGTTCTCGCTGATAAACCGCACGGAACCGTCGGCCAATGCCACGTGCGCGCCCCCGGCGTGAAAGCTCCCGAAACCGCCCACGAACAGCACGTTGACCTCGGCCTGAATTTCCGGAGGTCCGCCCCCGCCGACATTGCGAAGTTGAGAGGGATCCTGGTCGTTGATCGGGCTGCCGGCGTTCCGCAAACTGGCCCGCGTTCCCGAAGCCCAACCGAGTGAATCGTCATCGGACGTCATTTCGCCGACCAATAACGTGTTCGAACTGCCGTCGCCGACGTCTTCGTAGGTAATGGAACTGTTTAAGAACAGCAATCCCGCGTTGTCCGCGTCAATAGGGGTTTGGGCGTGGTGATGACAGCCGGCATAGTTCGTCACCCCAATGTCGCGATTTTCCAGCGGATTCGAAGGACAACGAACCGTGGCCATTCGCTGTTGACGCGGGAGCAGGTTGACCTCGTCGTACACGCTCGCCGAAAAGTCGAAGTGATTGTAAATATTTTGCTGTTCGAAATACGGCAGAATGTGCACGATCCAGCCCATGTGATAGCCGTCGGCCGCGCTCTCGATCGGGCCGGTCGCGTTTACGGTGCCGGGGGGCAACACCGTGTAGGCCATTTCGTAGTTATGCAGCGCCAAGGCGAGTTGCATGAGGTTGTTTTTGCACTGCGTCCGGCGGGCCGCTTCGCGTGCCTGCTGAACGGCGGGTAGCAGCAACGCGATTAACACCGCGATGATCGCGATCACCACGAGCAACTCGATCAGCGTGAATGCCGGCCGTGTTCGTCGATGAGGGGTTATGAAAAGTGTTCGGTCTGGCATGAAGTCTCTCCATTTCGTAACGAGCAGAATGGGTGCACACGTTATTGTTGATTCTCTGCGGATGGCAAGCGGGTCGGCGCGGCTGACGTTTTCGTGACGCGCGCCCGCCTGGCGGGATCGACTGGATAATCGGCGGTGATTTCGATGTCCCGCTCGCCCGCGTTCTCGGGATTGTTGCGGATGGTCGTCTGCACCAGGGCCGGGCGGCCGTCGAGGGCGATCTCCCACTGTTCGCCCCCGTAGTCCGCGTCTTGCGAGAGTTGCCGCAGCGCGCGTTGCCGGCCCGCCTCCGCCAGCCACACCGACTGAATTCGAAACGCCTCGCGCTGAATCTGCCGTCGCTCGGCGAGCGCCAACTTGACCAGCGACACGCTCACGACCGACAAAAACAGCAGGCAGATCAAGACCACCAACACCACCACCCCGCGGCGATGCGGCGGTTTCCCTGGCGAGAACGATCGACGGCGAATCATTCTGCGACGAACATCGTCAATTCTTCCGCGCGTCATAGCCGTTTATTCCTCCTGAGCCGGTGAAAGGGGAAGGTGATCCATTCCCACCGCGGCTGAAATCGTCCAGGACTCATCCGGCGCCGCCGGAGCGGTCGAGCCGGGGAGCGTTTCCCGCTGATGGAATACCAATCGGACCAGCCCCAGTGCATCGTCGTGTTCGACGTCAACGGTTCCCGGGGGGAGACGAAACCGTTCCGTGCGCAGCGTCTTGCCGTCCCGGCTGGCGACCCGTTCGACGGCGCCGTCGGTGGCACGGTAGACGACGTGTAGATAATCCGGCAGGCTGAATTCCAGCGAAACGTTCTCCGCGTTTTCTTCCTCCGTCCGCGCGGCATCGAGAGCGGCGTGGACGTCGGTTCGAAATTCGTGCGACAGGCGAAACCACGTCGACGCCTGCGAAAGATGCTTCGCGCCATCTCCCTCCATGCGCATAAACAGTCCGATCGCGCCCACGGAGACGCTGAGGATCACCGCCATCAGCGTCATGACCACAACCATCTCGATCAGTGTGAAGCCGCTGCGCCGAATCCTCATTGGCCGGTTCCTCCTGCGTCGTAAAACCACGCCGAGAGTTGCACGGGGGCAGATTTCTTTCCCTTTCCCGTCTCCCAGGTCACCTTCACCGTGATGCGTTTTGCGGCCGGCGGACCTTCTTCGGGCGTCATGTCCACGTGCAATTGCCCGTCGGTCAACCGCTGCTGTGCGGAATCGGACAGACGCTGCTCGTTAAGAATGGTCTCCGTTAATGCGCCCTGGCTCTGTTTCGCCGCGAAAAATTCAAGAGTGTTGGCGGCTTCTTGCAACGCCAGCCGCTCCTGTGAGGCATGGATGCGTTCCCGCTGGACCCAGTGCAGTACCGGGACTACGGCCATCGCCACGCTGCCCAACAGCAATGCGCTGATCACCAGCTCGAAGAGCGTAAAACCCCGTCGCCCGGCGTGGGAAGCCAACAGTTTGTTCCGATTTGTTTTCACGTTTTGCATTTTTTGGTTCGAATGATTACGCCAAGTCCAGAATCAACTTTATCACAGGCAAAAAGAACGCCATGCAGAACACGCCGACAATCACGCCTAATCCAATCACCACGACCGGCCTCATCAGTTCCAGCAGGAGATACAAACGATACTCGCGGCGACGTTCTACGTTGCCAGCCAGTTCCCGAAGAACAAAGGGAAGGTTTCCCATCTCTTCGGCGGATTCCAGCAGCGCTACTTCGGAGCGATTCAGCAGCGACTGCCGAGACAAGGCACGCCAGCAATTCTCTCCGGATTCCACGGCTTTTTGGACCGCTTCGAGCCGACGGCGGACCGCGGAATGGCCCAACACTTCGGTCAAACGCGCCAGCGCTTGAGGCAGCGGCCGCCCGGCCTCGACGATGTAGGCCAACGCCCGCAGCAATGCCGGCGTATCTTCCCGGGGAAGCCAGCGAGACATCCACGGAATTTTCAGGAAATTCCACCGTCGAAACAGCAGCAAGCCGATGAACAACAGCAGGAGAATCGGTCCCCAGTAAAGGGGGATGAACGCGAAAAAATACTTGACCGTGAGATCCGAAACTTGAATCACCATCACGGTCATCGCGGGGAGTTCCGTGCCGAAGTCTTCGAAGATTTTCTTCATCTTCGGGACAATGTAGTACATCTGAAACATGACAATGCACTGCGCGACGGTGAGCACGGCGATGAAATACGCCAGCAGCCACACAAACGGCGTACCCAGGTACATCCGCTGCAGCGACTCTGTTTCTTGCGCCGCTTTTTCGCGCAAGGCGCGACCTAATGCCGTGGCCTGTTCGCCGGAACTTGCGGCCAACACGGTGCCGGCGGGGACGATCGAGTCGTCGTTTGCCAGGGCTTGCGATAACGGTTCGCCGCCGGCCAGCGCGGTTGCCAATAACTTCAGCTTACGCTTGCGCGAACGTTGCCTCGACGCCGACAATGCGCTCACCTCCTCCGCCAGCGGCAGACCCCGGTGTGCGGAGATGGCGAGCAACGACAGCACGCTCACCTGCTGGATGCGGCGATGAATGCAGAGCACGATAGCGATCGACACGGCGAGCACTACGGGGACGACAACGAACAGAAATACCGCAAGCAGCATTACGGCCCTTTCACGACAAATCGTTGAGCAGTTTTATGAGGGGCGCAAAGAGGGCGATCAATAGAAAACCGACCGTCACCGCAATAAAGGAAAACACCACCGGCTCCAGCACCACGCGGAGCAGGCTCGATTGCAATTGCGTCCGTGCCGCGAAAACGTCGGCTGCCGCCTCTAAACCTTCAGCAAACGCGGACTGCCGATGCTCCCAGCGAAACACATGCGCGGCGAGCGGCGGGAATTCGGGCTGTTTTTTGGCGGCATCGGCAAGCGGCACGCCATTTTCAGCCGACCGGGCCAGTTGCTCGCCGGCGCTGCGCAGGCTGCTGTCGCGCGATCCTTCGCCCGAGAGTCTCAACGCTTCGGGCAAAGGGACGGCGAACTCCACGAATAAGGCCAACAGATCGCAGAATCGCGCCAGCGATCCGTAACGAAAGACCGTTCCGATGGCAGGGATGGAATTGAACGCATATCGCCGTCCCGCGGCTCCCCCGGGAAGCAACAGCGAATACCAGGCGGTGATGGCGAGAATCACCACGATTCCCAAAACGAGGAGCAACCGCCAGAGGGAGCCCGTTACCGCGTCCGCCAGCGAAATCAGCCTAACGGTGATCCACGGGAGTTCGGTGCCGAAGTCCATAAAAATTTCTTTAAAGGGGAGGACGGCCCAACTCAGCGCGAAGTAGATGATCCCGCAGGTGAACGCCAACAGAATCGTCGGATAGATCAGACTCCCCACGATCTGGCGAAAAATATCCTGATCGCGTTGGCAATGCTGAATGTAGCGCTGGGTCAGCAGGCCCAACTTCTCCGATGCAACCGGGGCGGCCAGTAACCGTTGAAAGTAAGCCGGTATATCGCGCGATTCGTGCGCCAAAGCGGCCTCAAGCGTCTCGCCGCTTTGCAGGCATTGGCTCAAACGGGCGAAGCTGCGCCGCTGCCGGCGCGTTGGCGCTTCGATGCTCAACACGTCCAGTCCATATAACAAAGACGGGGCGGGTTGACCCGGTGTTGCCGCCGATGGTTGAGGATTTGCGTCTTGCATGACGTTAAGCCGTTCACGGAATCGCGAGGTCGTGGTACAACCCGGCCATGGTGTAAAATAAGGTGAGCCCGTAGAGGAGGGTCACTCCTCCGGCGACAAAAACCGTCAACCCGACCGGCACCAACACCTTCAGCCAGTCGGCCTGATAATTAGCCCGCCGGCATAGGAGTTTGGAGATCCGCTGCAGCACGGAAGAAAGCTGGCCTTCCACGTTGGTCGACAGCCATTTGAATACAGGAGGAAACGAAGCCGGTGATGCGGCGAAACATTCCGCGAGCGACCGCCCCGACTGCAATTGGTCGATCAATGAATCGGCGGCACGGACGATCCGGCGATCTCCCGTCGCGTGCGCGGCCAGAAAAATCGCCTCGGGGAGAACCACATTGTGAGACACCAGCAGGCCCCACAGTTCGGCGAAGTTGGCCCAGTGCCAGGTCCGCGCGATCGTTCCCATGCCCGGCACCCAGCGGAATCCCCCCAGTTCGAAGACCCCGCCGCCAACCGTTCTCCCTCGGTCGAGAGAACGCCCGACCACGGCTGACAGCAGCCACACTCCCAAGCAGACCAACGGCGGAATCGGCCCCCAATACTTCACCGTCCCGTTCAGCCGGGCGAGCGTTTCAATCCACCAGCTCTGCGGAATCTCCATCGCGACGTGCGTCTGTTGTAATCCCGGCACCATCAGCACCAGAAACGCCACAAACAGCACGTAGGCCGCGATGACGACCGTCAGCGGCGCAATGGCGGCGATGACCAATTGCCGGCGGATGTCCTGGGCCGATTTCGCCAATCGCGTCAGACTTGCCAGCGCCTCGGGCAGCCGGCCGGCGCGAAGACCGCTCGCCACAACGGCGGCATACACGGGGGGGACGGCGTCCCGCATCCCGTCCAATGCCTGAGTGAGGGTTTCACCTCTCTCCAGCCGGTCGGCAAGACGCTCCGTCACGGCACGCAAACTGCGCGAGGAATCCGCCGCCATCGCGCGCAGACCGAGCGGCAAGGGCACCCCCGCCTGAACGAGCGACGCGATCTCTTTGTTCAAGGCGATCAGATCCTCGAGCGACAGCGGCTTCGAAGAGTCCTCTCCGGATTGTGCCATCCCAGCGCCTTCATTAAGTTCGTGCTCAGACTTATCTTAAAAACTTTCTCCCTCTGGGAGAAGTTGGCCGCAGGCCAGATGAGGTTCCCTTTGAAGAAAGGATAAAGGCGGAAGGATGAGGGATGAGTCAGAGGGAGAATTTAAATATGCCTGTTTTCTGACTCATCCTTCATCCCTCATAATACATCCTTTGATTTAAAGGCACCCTCTTCCCGACGGGAAAGGGAAAAAGAGAGGAAGCGCGCAACGTCCCTTGCGCCTCGAATTACCTTCCACTACGCCAAACGGTCAATTCGCGTTGGACAATAAATCAGGATCTTCGGAAATTTGTCCGCCGAATCCCAGAACCCGGCGGACTTCGGCCGGATCGGTCTCCCCCGCTTCGATCAATTCGCAGGCATGCTGCCAGCGAGTTCGCATCCCCGCCTGAACCGCCCGGCGTTCGATTTCGGCGGCGTCGCTGCGCGACAATACCGCGCGACCGGCCGACGCGCCCTGGGGTAACAATACCTCGGCGATGACGGTTCTCCCCCGATAACCGGTCCCCCGGCATTGGTCGCAGCCGACCGGTCGCCGGACCGACCGCACCGGCAAACCCAGCCGGGCGTCCGGATCTTCATCGATCCGGGAACACTTGCAAAGCCGGCGGCAGAGATGCTGGCACACGATGGCCAGCAGGCAACTTCGCAGCAAATACGGTTCGTTTCCCATGTCTGCCAGCCGGCTGATGGCGCCGGCTGCGCTGCCGGCGTGAAACGTCGTCAGCACCAAATGACCGGTCAGCGACGCCTGGAACACCATCTCCGCCACCACGCGATCGCGAATTTCTCCCACAAGCATAACCTCGGGGTCTTGCCGCATCAGAGACCGCAACCCCGAGGCATAATCGAAACCGGCGGCGGAATTGATCTGGGATTGCGAAACTCCGGCCACCACCGCCTCGACGGGGTCTTCCAATGACACCAGACTGCGCGGCGACGGTGACATCCGGGCGAGTTCCCGCAAACAGGCATAGGCTGTCGTGGTTTTGCCGCTGCCGGCCGGTCCCGTCAACAGCACAATGCCGCCGCTCTCCAGCAGAAGTTGCCGCACGGCGGTGGTTACGTGTTGAGGCAACTGCAAGTCGTCGAGCACATGAAACCGTTTGGAGCCGACGAACAAGCGGACGACCGCTTTTTCACCGTAGAGCGTCGGAAAAGTGCTCACGCGCCGCTCCACGCCGTCTGACAACTGCCGGATGCGTCCTTCCTGCGGGACGTCGGTGCGGTAAGTGAGCAGATCGGCAAGCACCTTGAGCCGGGACACAACATTCGCCGCCAGCTTCCGAGGCAAAGCGGCCACCGTCTGGAGAACCCCGTCGATGCGCCAGGACATCAGCAACTCGGTTTCCGTGGGCACCAGATGAATATCGCTGGCACCGGCGTCCTGAGCCCCGGCAAGGACGCTCTCCACCAGACGGGTGGCGTACTCCGGCTGTTCCGGGTCGAACCCGGAGATTTGGTCTTCGAATTGCCGTCGCAACGTCTGCGGCATTGATGCAAGAATCGAACTGCGGGAAATGAATCTGCGACAGGATGAGCCGGCGACCGTCTTCACCTGTGTCTATGAGACGATCGTCGTGTCATCTGATCTTACTGGGGAGAGGTCGAGAATTCAATCGGGCCGTGAGAGTATTGCCGCTTCGTCAGGCCAACAGCCGTTCGACCGGATGTCCGCCGACGTCGGTCAGCCGGTAATCGCGCCCCTGGAAGCGGTACGTCAACCGCTCGTGATCGATGCCGAGACAATGCAGAATCGTCGCCTGCAGGTCGTGGACGTGAATCGGGTCTTCGTCGATGTTATAAGAAAAATCGTCCGTCTTGCCGAGGACGATGCCCGGTTTGATCCCTCCTCCCGCCAGCCAGACGGTGAAGCAGCGCGGGTGATGGTCGCGGCCGTAGGTCTCGGCGGTCAGTCCCCCCTGGCAATAAGTCGTGCGGCCGAATTCCCCTCCCCAGATGACGAGCGTATCGTCCAGAAGGCCCCGCTGCGCGAGATCGTTGATGAGGGCGGCGCACGCCTGATCGACGTCGCGGCATTTGACGGGGAGTTTGGCCGGCAGTTCCTGATGATGGTCCCAATCCTTGTCGTACAACTGCACGAAGCGGACGCCCCGTTCGATCAGCCGGCGGGCCAACAGGCAATTGTTGGCGAACGACGCTTCTCCCGGCTTCGCGCCGTACATGTCGAGAATGTGCTGCGGCTCGTCGGCGATCTCCATCAATTCCGGCACGGTCGTCTGCATTTGAAACGCCAGTTCGAAGGCATCAATGCGGGCCTCGATTTCCGGATCGCCGGCCGTTGCGAGTTTCAATCGATTCAGATCGTTGACGGCCGAGACGATGCGGCGGCGATCGTTGCGCGAGATCCCCGCCGGATCGGACAGGCTCATCACCGGATCCCCCTGCGAGCGGAACTGCACCCCCTGATGCCGGCCCGGCAGGAAGCCGCTGTGCCAGTACTTGGAAAGGAGTGGCTGCCCCCCTTTCGGCGGTCCCGACAGCAGCACCACGAACGCGGGAAGGTTGGCGTTTTCGGTTCCCAGTCCGTACGACAGCCACGACCCCATGCACGGCCGGCCGGTCACGCCGCTTCCCGACTGCAAAAACATCACCGCCGGATCGTGGTTGATCGGCTCGGTGTGCATCGAGCGAATGACGGCGATCTTGTCGGCGATGCCGGCGGTATGCGGCAGCAGTTCGCTGACTTCCAGTCCCGCATCCCCCACCGGCGAAAACTTGTACCGCGAACCGGCGATCGGGAACGAGGCCTGGCTGCGCGTCATCGTCGTCAAGCGCTGATCGCCGATCACGCTTTTGGGAATTTCCTGCCCCTGCATCTCGGCGAGTTTCGGCTTGTGATCGAACAGATCCATCTGCGCCGGACCCCCCGACATGAATAAATAGATGACCCGCCGGGCGCGCGGAGCAAAGTGCGTCGACGTGAGAAGACCCGGCGAGGCGAATTTCGTATCGCCGTCGCACCGGGCATCTTGTGCCAGCAGTGCCGCGAGCGCGGCGGTTCCCAAGCCGCCGCTGGTCTCAAGCAGGAATCGTCGTCGGAGTGACGACGGAAGCGGCGTTGACGTCATTCTCGTCGTCCTTTCGGTCGCGGTTACTCGCGGGTAATGGCTTCATCGAGATTCAAGATTGCCGTCGCGACCGCGACCCACGCCGCGATTTCTGCGGGATCGCCGTCCGATATGCGGGGTGCGAAGCCGTGAGAGACGACGCTCCGAGCCGCTGCGGGGTCGGTTCGGTAACGATCGAACTCGGCGGCGTAGAGCTCACTGAGGATCTCCCGCTCTTGCGCGCCGGGGACGCGCGACAGCACCGTGCGAAACGCAAACGTCAAGCGATCGACCGTGTCGCGACCCCCTTCCTCAACGATCCGCTCACCGAGAACGCGAGCCGCTTCGACAAACGTCGGGTCGTTCATCGTCACCAGTGCCTGCAAAGGCGTGTTGGTCGTCGCGCGGGCGACGGTGCATTCACCCCGGCTCGGCGCGTCGAACACCTGATACGACGGATAAGGAGTCGTCCGCCGCCAGAACGTGTATAAGCCGCGCCGATACAGATTCGGTCCCGGAGCGACCGGCCAATACCACTCGCCGGGAGAGTCTTCCTTGTCGCTGTAATACGTTTCGGCCTGATAGGGATAAACGCTGGGGCCGCCGAGGCGGCGCGTCAGCAGTCCCGACGCGGCGAGTGCACCGTCGCGAATTTCTTCCGCCGACAGGCGAAACCGCGAGCCACGCGCCAGCAGGCGGTTATCGGGATCGCGTTCCAAAAGTTCCCGACCGACTGTTGACGATTGGCGATACGTCGCCGACAGCACGATGCGGCGCTGCATGAGTTGGATGTCCCAGTCGTCCTCGATCATCTGCACAGCGAGCCAGTCGAGCAACTCGGGATGCGTCGGGAGTTCTCCGCGCACGCCGAAATCCTCGGGGGTGCGGACGAGACCGTCGCCGAAGAACTGCTTCCACAGCCGATTGACCAGCACGCGCGCCGTCAGCGGGTGTTCGGGACTCGTCAACCAGCGGGCCAGCGTCAGACGATCGCGCGGGGCACCGGAGGGGAGCGGTGGAAAAATCGCAGGGACGTTCCGTTCGACCAACTCCCCCGGTTGCCGGTAATCGCCGCGAGCCAGAATGTAAGCCGGTCGCGGAGTCGCCATTTCGCGCCAGACGAGAGCCAGCGGAATCCCCTTCAAGAATTCTTCACGTTCAACGCGCAGTTTCGCCACCTGGGTTTTGAGTTCGTGCAATGCAGGAAATGTTTCCCGGTCGAAGTGAGATCGCAGTTTGACCAGATGTTCTTTCATCCGTTGTTCGGGTGCGAGTGCGAGAATCTGTTCGACCGTCAGATCGGCGGGAGAATGTCCGCTCGTCGCCGAGGCATCATAGCCGAAGCGATGACCGCTCTGCTGATTGCCGAAGTCGCTCCAGGCGGGTTCGCGATCGAAATTTTCTTGCCGCGCCGTTCCGTCGAGAGTCGCCGTATATTCGATTTCATCCACATACATTTCAATCGGGGCATCGGCATCATTGAATCCGCGATACGACATGCCGAAGGCGTCGAGCATCATCCCCGCCCCGCGCTGTTCGGCCGTGAAATGAACTTCGGATAAACCGACGCGCTCGTCGCCGCGATAGAGTTCGAACGTCAGCAGGCCCTCATCGGCCGGGTCATAGTGGAACTTCCACGAGTATTCGACTCCATGTTCGGCGGCGATCGCGGCGGGAGCGACGCGAGTTCCATCGGGAAGTCCGACATAAGCGAAGAACCGCGGCCCCTCGGCGACCGAAAAACCGAGATGATGCCCCCCCTGCCGGTTCTCCTTCGCAAAGTAGCCGACATTCACTTCGTTGTTGACCGAGCGGACGACGGCGATTTTCCCCTCTGCCGTCAGCGGCGCACCCAGCGTCAACGGTGCGTCGAATCGCGTGTCGGCGTAGTAGGCGGGCGGGCTGGAGCGCGCGACGACTCCGCCTATCGCGCCCCGTTTTTCAACAGCCGCATTTTTCGGATCGGCGTCCTTGGCCTCCGCCAGCCAGCGTTCGAATGCCGGAGCGGCGGTCGGTTCGATCTCGCCGATGCGGGCATCCATCGCGGCAATCTCACGGTCGAAGGCATCGAGTTGCGGTCGACTTGTTTCGGAGGGAACGGAAATGTTCGGGGGTGAATTCGACTTGCTGATAACGACTTCACCGTCGAGACTGTTGAAGAACGCATAGAGTTGATAGAAGTCGCGCTGGCTGATGGGGTCGTATTTATGGTCGTGGCATTGGGCGCAGCCGAACGTCAATCCCATCCAGGTCGTGACGGTTGTGTTCGCGCGGTCGACGACGTACGTCACGTGAAACTCATCGGGATCCGAGCCTCCCTCTTCGTTGTAACGGTGCAGCCGGTGGAAACCCGACGCCACGTGCTGCGACAACGTCGCATCGGGAAGGAGATCCCCCGCCAGGTTCTCGATCGTGAATTGATCGAAAGGCATCCCCGCGTTGAATGCGTTAATCACATAGTCCCGATAAGGCCAGTTCGGCCGCTCGCCATCGTCCTGATACCCGCTCGAATCGCCGAACCGCGCCAGATCGAGCCAGTCCTGCGCCATCTTTTCGCCGTAATGCGGCGACGCGAGATAATAATCGACCAGCTTTTTGTAGGCGTTCGGTTGTTCGTCGGCGAGAAAACGATCGACGTCATCGGCCGTCGGCGGCAAACCGGTCAGATCCAGCGACAGCCGGCGAATCAGCGTCGTCCGCTCGGCTTCGGGCGACGGCTTAAGTCCGTCCGCTTCCAATCGCGACATCACGAAGGCGTCGATTTCACTCCGCGGCCAACTCGACTGATGTGTCAGCGGAACCGCTGGCCGCACCGGCTTGCGATAAGCCCAGTGCTCGACATATTCCGCTCCCGCTTCGATCCATTGCCGCAGCAACTTTTTCTGTTCAGGGGTGAGCGCCCGCTT
Source organism: Planctomycetaceae bacterium (assembly GCA_040881995.1). Taxonomy (GTDB): domain Bacteria; phylum Planctomycetota; class Planctomycetia; order Planctomycetales; family Planctomycetaceae; genus JAQCEJ01. The sequence continues at coordinate 15,162 of JBBECD010000086.1, read as the reverse complement.
GGTTTCCGGCGGAGGCATGATCGCCGCGGCGGCGTCCGTCTCGATCCGCCGCACGAGTTCGCTGCCATCGGCATCGCCGGGCTGAATGGCGATCGAACCCGAGGGCAATTTCGTCGTCGCCTGTTGCCGGTGATCGAGCCTCAAATCCGCCTGACGTTGCGTTTCGTCGGGTCCGTGACATTGAAAGCAATGCTCGGTCAGAATCGGCCGGATGTCGCGAACAAAATCGGGCGGCTCAGCCATGCACTCCGTTAGTTTTAAGCAAAACGGAAACGGGAGCAGAAACGAGAAACAAATGATAAGCCGACACACACGGCGTGTCGTTCGCAACGGCACTCCGCCGGACATTCCATCGTGATTTCGACGATTAAACGCGACCATCGTCTTCGCATCCCCTCCGGCAAGGAATCACATCAAGTGAATTCGTCGAGTGTCCCATTTCCATCTCGTCCAGATTATACATCAGCAGGCATGAATGCGAAATGCGATGATACGCTTGATAACAAGGGAATCGAATCTGGCGACGAAGGTTGATGAAATGGGACGGCGGTCGATTCCTCCGTGTGCTCTTGTAGAGCGTACACGAATTTGACGATTACGTATCTTTTCCATAAGGTCAAGCTCCGGCAGCGGACGGAAGAGGGCTGCGGTCACTATCCATGCTTGGCCCTTAATTGCCGGGCTGCCTCGGCCTCGTTTTTCAACTTCTGGTAGACCTCGTCGATCGAGACCATCGCGGCCGATCCGGGGGCGAAGCCGCAGTCGGGGTTGAGCGTGATTCGATCGGGCGCGAGATGCTGCAGCGCCATTTCGACGCGATCGACGATGGTTTGGGCGGTGTCGATTTCGCCGGGGTGGCAACTCACGCAGCCCAGACCGATTTCGAAGTCTTCGCGCAATTGTCGGAACACCGACATGTCGCCGGCCCCCGGGGCCGTGAATTCCATCGTCAGGTGGTGGACCTGCAACTTATTGAGTTGCGAAATGATCGGGTCGTACCCTCCGCGAAACTGCGCTTCGCCCCGGACGCGGGCTCCGGCCCTCCGGCACAGATGAACGGCCAGCTTGACCCCCTCAATTCCCGCGACGACCTGGTTCGTCATCTCGACGGCGAAATCGGCGGCCCGATCGGCGTCGGGATAGTGGGAGCGGACTGCGGGATCCACAAACAGGCAGAGGTGAGGATCGTCAATCTGGACGATCGAGACCCCCTGATCGCGCAGCAGTTCCAACTCGCGGCGCAGAATCGGCACGCAGGCCTCGACGAAATCTTCCCGGCGCGGATACGCCGCGGCTGAAGCCGTCGCGTCCCACATCCGCTCGCCCAGCAATGCGGGCGACGGGAGCGTGGCCTTGATGTCACGGGATGTATGCTGCTTGAGGAACGCCGCCTCCTGAGCGATGAAGCCCGGCTGTTTCGGCGTCAAGCGGTCGACGACCACCGTCCAGGGCCTGCCATCGGCGGGGTTGCGGCTGAGTTCGAACCCATGAGCTAGTTCGGCGATCACGCCGATGTACGACTTGCGCCACCACTCCCCGTCGGTGACCACATCCAGCCCGGCCATTTCCTGCAAAGCCACGACCGATTGAATCGCAGCCTGCATCAGCCTGTTGTATTCGTCGGGCGGCAGCGGCGGCTCGGCGTTGATCAGATCCTTAACGTAGCCGGGCCGCGGCATGGAACCGACCACCGACGTGGGAAAAAGCAGGGGCTTGATCATGAACGTGCCTCCTCGACGATGCCGGTCCAGTGCCGGCGGGCGTATTCAAAATCCTGTTGCGTGTCGATTTCGATGTATTCGCCGGGCGTGTCGACGTGCGTCAGTCGTTCGCCCTGCTCGATCATCTCCTGCAAGAGCTGAATCAGGTAGGCTTTTTCGAACATTTTGGCTTCCCGGAACGGCCGGCCGGCGAATCGCCCGCGGCAGCGATGAAAGCTCTGCCGCAGCCGGGCCGCACCCTCGGCCGAGAATCGAGCCAGGCCGATGTATTCACCGTGCGCCTGTTCGCTGGGAATGGCGCGGTGAATGCGGGTCACGCAGCCGTTTTGAACCGTCACTTTTTCGGCGTCATCGGGCGGGTGCTCGGTACGTTCGGCGTAACGCTTCAGCCAGTGAGTATCGACCACCAGCGCCGCATCGTGGCTGCTGCCGAGCAGACGTTTCACGACTTGGGGCGTGAAAAGCACGTCGGAATAGCAGCAGATAAAACCTTCCTCCATGAGGTCTTCAGCATAGAACAGCGACGCCAGAATGTTGTTGTTGGCCCAGTCGTCGTTATGACGGAAGGTGAACTGCGGATACGCCTGACGAATCTTGTCGATCTGGTAGCCTCCCACGAACGCGATGCGGTCGATTCCCTGGGACGCGAAGGCGTGCAGCGTCCAGTCGAGTATCCGCCGGTCGCCCACTTCGGCGAAGCACTTGGGCGTGTCCGCAGTGGTGGGCATCAGGCGACTGCCGCGCCCGGCGCCAATAATAATGGCCTGCATAAGAGTCCTCCGTTAATACATCTCTTCGAAAACGCCCGTCGCTAATGTTCGGTCCGGGCGGTGCGGTTCCACAACAGCGCCGCGGCGACGGCTGCGGTAAGAGCCCACACGGCCCAGACCCGGATGACCATTTGCCAGTCGTAGGCCTTCAGGAGCGAGCCGGTCGCGACGTCGCCGCACGCGGCCCCCATGTAACCCAGGAAATTGACAAATCCCGCAGCAGCAGCCGACGTGCCGCGCCGCGCCAGGTCGGAAGGGGCCGTGCCGACCAGTAACACCTGCGGTCCATAAATACAAAAACCGATGGCCAGCAAAAGTAAAATCATCGCTGGGCCGCCCGCTTCGGCCAAGGCGCCGTAGGCCAGCGACAGCCCCGACAGCGCCAGCAGCAAAATGCAAATGACCGGCGCACGCCGGCCTCCAAAAAAACGATCCGTGGCCATGCCGGCCAGGTACGACCCCGCCACCGCCCCGATCGGCAGCAGCGCGTACTGAAGCGCAGCCTTCCCCACGCCGACTTTCTGCATTTCGATCAGGTGTGTCAGACCCCAGTCGAGGAATCCGTAACGGCAGGCATTCAGCAGCGCGAGCGCCAGCCCTAACAGCCACAGGCTGGGGTTGCCGAGTGTCACGAGCACATTCTCCATAAAGCTGCCCCGTGCGGGCAGCGTCGGGATCGTAATCGCTCCTCTCTCATCGCTATAGGCGTCGTCATCGTCCGGGCCATCTTTCAGGAAGATCAGCATGAACACCGCAGAGGCGATGAGCAGCACCGCGGGGACATACAGAGCGCCGCGCCACCCCAACGCATGAGCCGACCAGCCGGCGACGAGAAAGGTCAGCCCCTGCGTTACCTGATAGCCCGTGCCGATGAGGCCGATCGCCCGGCCGCGACGAAGCACCGGAACCCAATTGGCCACGACGCGCATACACGGCGTCCAGCCCAGCGACTGCATGTAGCCATTGCACGCCCAGACGAACAGCAGAAAGTAAAAGCCCGTGCTCAGGCCGAACAGAATGTTAAGCCCCGCCGAGCCGAGCATGCCGAATGCCAGCAATCGCCGCGGCGAGAAATGCTCGGCCAACTGCCCGTTCAGCCCCTGGCCGAGCCCATACGCGATCTTGAGCGCGCCCAAGATATAGCCGACTTGTTCCGGACTCAGCCCCAGACCCCCATCCCCGGCCGATGCTTTCATTCCCGGAACGGCTGCGGCGATATTCGTGCGGCAGAAGTAAAATGCTCCATACGTGAGCCACACCGTCCAGACGATGCCTTGCTCCCCCTGCCAGGAAGCCTGATGCGCCGGCAGGTCGTTTTCAGCGACTTCACTGTCAATGCTCACGCTAACTCCCGAGCTACTCCTGCGGCCTGAAGTGCACCCCCCAGAGAAATCCCGGCGTTCTCCACGAGGACGTAATGCAGAAAGACTAACTAATTCGCAATGACATTTCCATCGGAACTCCAAGCGGCGCTGCCGCGATACGCTTCGACCATTTTTGTCATGCGCTTCGTTTTTTTCAAAATTCACCATTTACAAAACTACAATGCGTAGGTACTATGACCTACGATCTGTAGGCGATATTCAAAAAAGGAGGCGGGAATGGCGAAGTCCGATGCGGCGCCGCTGACGGCGGCTCAGCGGGAAATTATGCAAATCATCTGGGAACGCGGTGAAGCGACCGTCAACGACGTCCGCGAGGCCCTGCCGGCCAAGCGGCGCGACCTGGCGCGCAATACCGTGCAGACGATGATCTCCCGCCTCGAAGAAAAAGGCTGGCTCAAACACCGCGAAGAGGGCCGCACGTTTATTTACTCGGCCAATCGTCCGCGCAGCATCTCGCTGGGCGCCCGCGTCGCGCTAATGGTCGACCGCCTGTTCGCCGGCTCGGCGGAGGAGATGGTCAACGCCCTCATCGAATACCGCGGCCTGTCTGACGACGAAGCCGACCGCATTCGCGAAATGATTGAAGCCAAAGAAACCAAACCGAAGGGCGACGTGAAACGGGAGAAAAAATCATGAGTTTCTGGACGTGGGCGAATCCCGGCGATCAGGTTCTGGTCTGGACAGTGAACGTGATTTTTCAGGTGACGTTGGTCATGGCCGTCGCGCTCGCCATCTCGGTGATGTTCCGCCGCATCGCGGCGATTCGTTACTGGCTGCTCGGTGCGTCACTCGTGTTGGTGATGCTCAGCCCGGCCATCGCGTTGCTGATGCAGCGCGGCGGCTTCGGCGTGATGTCGGTGTCGCTGATTCAAGAGATCGAACCCGGCCCGGCCCCTGCGCCGGTCGACGTTCAGCCCGAAGTGATTCCTCCTCCGCCGCTCGTCCCAGAAGCTTCGTTTGTCGGCGACATGCGGAGCGAGATTCCCCCTCCCACGCCGTTATTTGGTGATGAAGGAATCGTGCCGGACGCCACGCCGCCGTTCGATGTCGTGCCGAGCGAGCCGTCGGTTCCCATCCAGGAAGAAGCCCTCGTCGCGCAAGAGCCCGTCGCGGCGTCTGCCGCCGTTCCCGTTGCAGAAGCATCAACGACCAACCGGCTCGGAAGAGTGCTGCGATGGACGATTCCACCGATTCTGGCGATCTGGATCATCGGCGTGGTGATTCATCTCATCCGTCTGGCCGTCGGCTGGCGGCGAGTGCTTTCGATTCTGCGTTCGGCCCAACCGAATGACGATCCGGCTCTTCAAGAAGCCTTTCGCCGCGTGGGTCTGGACTTATCGATTCGCGGGATGCCCGAACTGGTGTTGACCGATGCGATCACCGGGCCGATCTCCGCCGGGTTGCGGCGGCCGCGGGTGATTCTGCCGACGTCGTTGGTGCATCAAATCGGCCCCGAGCAGATGCACGACATCCTGTTGCACGAAGTCGCGCATATTGTCCGTCGCGATCAAGCGGTCGTGCTTCTGCAGAATTTCGCCGCGGCGATGTACTGGCTGCATCCCCTGATGCGGACGCTGAACCGCCACCTGGCCCAGGCCCGCGAAGAGGTCTGCGACAACTACGTCCTCGCCGCGACCGACGCTCCCTCCTACAGCCGCACTCTGCTGACGCTGGCCCAGTTGGTCCAATCGACGTCGGCCTTGCCCGGCACCGTCGGCTTGTTTTCGTCGCGTTGGAAGCTGGAGCACCGGGTCGCCGGGTTGCTGGATGAGCGACGGAATCGCACCGTCCGCACGTCGCTAAAGGGGAAGTTGATCGTAGCCGGCATTGCAACCGTCATGTTAACGCTGGCGGCGTTCGGCACAATGACGCTGGCGGTGGGCCCGACAGAAGACGCAGAATCTACCGTGGAGAACGAATCAACGACGCCGGCCGTTGTGGAGTCTGAAGAACCGATCGTCGCTGAGTCTGAAAAAGAAACCACCATCACCGGCGTCGTTCTTCGCCCTGACGGCAGTCCCGCCGCCGGGGCGACGGTGCGCGCGGGGGTCTCACTGCATGGCGACCTGCAATTGTATCTCGGGCCCGACTACGAGCCGCCGATCAGCACCGTCACTTCGGATGACCAGGGACGGTTCGAGGTCGAGATTGATCGCTCACCCTTTGAACATCTGAAGGTTGATCGCCCGTGGGGCACGAACTACATCGCCGCCAGCATGGAGGGATTCGGACCGGCGTGGGTGACGACAGACGAAATCGGCAAGGACGTTCGATCTGTCGAACTAAAGCTTGTCGACGACATTCCCATCCGCGGCCGGGTCATCGATCTCGAAGGCAAGCCGGTCGCGGGGCTGATGATTCTACTGAGCGGCCCCAGAGCCATGCCGGGAGAGGATCTCTCGCCGTGGATCGACAGTATCAGCCAGGGCACTCCTTTTTACAACAATCCTCACGTGCGCGACGTGCGATCCGTTGCCCCGCAACTTGTGGGTCTGGTCGACGAGGTGACGACCGCAGACGATGGATCATTCGAAATCCGAGGCATCGGTCGCGAGCGAATGGTTGATCTAGAGATGCAGAGCGAGACGGTGGCGTTTCAGAGCGTTCGCGTCGTCACGCGCGACGTACAGCCTCTTAAGATGACGCTGACGACGTTCGACAACTCGACCGAGACCTTGTACGGCGCCAAAGCGGTCATCACCGCGACGCTGGCACGCACGATTGTTGGAACCGTGGTCGATGCGGTGACGGGCCAGCCACTGCCGAATGTCAGGATCGAGGGTTGGCGGCTAGCGAATAACCCGCTTTCTGGACGGAACAAACTGACGACTTTCACCGACGCCGCAGGCAAATTCCGCCTCGTTGGCATGCCCAAAGGCGAAGGAAACCGGCTGATGATCAGGCCGAATGACGACCAGCCGTATTTCATGCGGGAAATCGACGTCCCCGATCCCGCCGGTCTTGAACCGGTTTCGATCACCGTCGAATTGCACCGCGGCATCTGGATCACTGGACGGGTCACCGACAAGATCACCGCCGAACCCATTCCCGCCACGCGGATGTACTACCTGCCGTACCTCGACAACGAATACGTTCAGGATCTGCCGGGATTCCAAAAAGACCGAGGCGTCGACGGCGATCAAATGAGGTATCACACCGATGCCGAGGGACGTTATCGACTCGTCGGCATGCCGGGACGTGCCGTCATCGGCGCACAGAGCATTCTCAGAACCTATCGGTTCGGAGTGGGATACGAGCACATCAATGGCCCGAAAAACGAAAAGACGGGCGATCTGTTAACGTACCGCAACCCGTTAAATCCGACTCCCAAATGGCCCTCGGCGATGCTGGAAATCAACCCACCGGCCGACGCCGAAGAAGTTCAGCTCGACTTCGAACTCGATCCGGGGGCATCGGTTCAACTGGAACTCGTCGATGCTCAGAATCAACCCGTCTCAGGAGCGGACGTGAAGGGTCTGAGCCGGACATACATCGCACCGGAAGTGGGTTCGGTCCAGACGGTGGTGAACCTCGGCCCCGACGAGACGCGGACGATCGTTGTCCATCATAATGACCGAAACATCGGCCGCGTGGTTGAAGTCGGCCCCGACGAAGTCGCACAGAAAAAGATAATCGTCCGAGTCCTTCCATGCGCGATGGTCACAGGAATTCTCCAGAAGAATGGCGATGCATTGCCGGGACTGTCGATCGAGATGAGAGTTTTGCCCGGCGGCGACTTTGGTCAATGGCTTCCCTCGGTTTCGACCGACGCCGACGGTCGGTTTACGGCGACTCTGATCCCCGGCTGTAAGTATTCTCTTCACGCCGAGGGGGCGAGCGTAAATCAATTCGCCGAGATCACCCGGGAACTAGAAATCCAGTCCGGCGAGACGAAAGACCTCGGCGTGCTGAGTTTCGATGCCGAGCAGCGTAAGTTCGTCAGCGCCAACCCACCGGCGGCCGAGCAGCCAAAAGCCGAGAAGAAGACGTCGGCGACGACGAGCGAAGCCGAGCGAAAAACCATCACCGGCGTGGTTTTGCTCCCCGACGGCAGTCCCGCCGCTTGGGCGATGGTGCGGGCGGGGGTGATGCTTTACGACGACCTGCAACGGTATCTAGGCAAGGATTTCGAGCCGCCGATTTCGGTCGTCACGGCCGATATCGACGGGCGTTTTGAGATCAACATAAATCGCACTCCTATTGATAATCTCGGAATGTTGGGCGTGAATACCAGCGGCCAGTGGGGCATGGCGTACATCGCTGCCAGCAGTGACGGGTTTGGACCGGCGTGGGTGACGACGAAGGAAATCGATTCCGCAGCGGAATCGATCAAGCTGAAACTTGTCGAAGACTTGCCAATCCAGGGCCGTGTCATTGATCTCGAAGGCAAACCGATCGCAGGGTTAACCATTCAAACGAGCGGCCCGTACGCGGCCCCCGATGAAAATCTCTCATCGTGGCTAGAAAGCATCACCAATGGCGTACCGTGGTATGTCGCGTTTCACAAAATAGGCATGCGTAATGTAGCACCGAAACTGGCAGGGATTCCGGAGGAAGTGACGACGGCGGACGATGGTTCCTTCACAATCCACGGCATCGGCCGCGAACGGACGATCGATCTGGTGGTGCAGAGCGAATCGGTAGCGTATCAGACGTTTCGTGTCGTGACTCGAAAAATGCAACCGCTCAACGTCAAGATATCGAATCATGGTGATTCCACCGAACCGGTTTATGGACACGAATTCATATTCGCCGCCAGTCCCGCGCGGACAATCGTCGGAACTGTGGTTGACGCGGCGACACACGAACCGCTGTCGAACGTCACGATCGAGAGTTATAGATTCGCGAATCATCCTTTGTCGGGGCGAAATGAGTTGAAGACGACATCCGATGCAGAGGGCGATTTCCGCCTCATTGGAATGCCGAAGGGAGATGGCAACTATCTCATGGTCAAGCCGAACGACGAACAGCCGTATTTCATGCAGGGAGTCGAGGTTCCCAATCCCGACGGCCTCGATCCGGTTTCGCTCACCGTCGAACTGCATCGCGGTATCTGGATCACAGGTCGGGTGACGGATAAAGTCACCGGCGAGCCCGTTCCCGCGACGCGAATGTACTATCTGCCGTTTCGAGATAACGAGTTTGTTCAAACTCTTCCCGGATTCGACAAAGATGGAAACGTCCGTGGCGATCAGACGCGTTATCAAACCGACCGAGACGGCCGTTATCGTCTTGTCGGCATGCCGGGGCGAGCGATCATCGGAGCGCAAAGCATTCTGAAAACCTATCGCATGGGAGTTGGATATGAAGCCATCGACGCACCAAAAGAAGGGAAAACGGATTGGCTGCTGACATACCGCAATCCGATCAATCCAAGTCCGAAATGGCCGACGATGATGCTGGAGATTAACCCGGCGTCTGATGCCGAAACGTTAAATCTCGATTTCGAATTGGATCCGGGGGCGTCGGTTCAACTGTATTTGGTGGACGAGCAGAACGCGCCTGTGACGGGTGTCCAAATCGACGGATTGGGTGGCGTCGGCTACGTTGCGCCAGCAGCAGGCTCGCTGCAAACCGCGATCAATTTCGGACCCGACGAAAAGCGGTCGATCGTGATTCATCACAAGGATCGCAACATCGGCCGGGTTGTTCAAGTTGGACCCGGCGAGGTCTCACAACAAAAACTTTCAGTAAAACTGCTTCCGTGTGTGAAAGTAACCGGCGTTCTTCTCAAGGATGGCGACCCATTGCCCGGTCTGACCGTCATGGCGCATGTACAGCCCGGCGGTGATTTCAGCAAGCGGCTGTCGCCGACGGCCACGGATACCGAGGGCCGCTTTACGATGACTCTCATCCCCGGCTGCAACTATTCCCTTCACGCCGAGGGCACAAGCGTGGATCAAGTTGCCTCGATCGCCCGAGAACTAGAAATCCAACCCGGCGAGACGAAAGACCTCGGCGTGCTGACGCTGGGCGACGATCGCAAATTCATTCGCGTCGAACCATCAGCGGCTGAGCAGCCGGATAAAACAGGGAACGCCGAGAAGAAAACGTCGGCGACGGGCGACAATAACATTCCGCTCGAAGACCTTGGTATCGGCGTTCGGGTGGTGGGGCCGGAGGGGGAACCTCTCAATGGCGTGTCGATCGACGTCAGTTTTCCGGAGAAAGTCGGCTTGCGAGCCGTGACGCGCGTTGGCGATGACGGATCGTTTCGCATCTTCGGCGATCGCCAGTTCTTCGAGCGCGCGGCTCGCGAGTTCGGGAGATATCAGGCAACCATCACAGCAGCCAAGGATGGGCTCGGCTCGGACGTACGCCTTATGATGCTCGCCGATCTCCCCGGCAGCATGCTTGAGTTGCAGTTGCAGAAGTTGATCGACGTCCACGGCCGCATCGTTTCCGCCGAGGGGCAACCGCTGCCGGGTGTGGAAATTCGGATCAAAGATATCAGCCGGCCGGCAACGACGATGGAAGAGTTCATCCGCAGTGCGCAACACGATGGATCAACGTCGTTCGAGATTTCCGACAAACGGTCGTTTAGACCGAACGAAGTGTTTCGCACGGATGCCGACGGCCGCTTTAGTATTCCTGATGTGCCCGCTGAACATATCTTGTCCCTCGAACCGCGCGGGAGTGGTGTACCGTTTCAATTGATTTTTGTCGCTTCGCGGTCGGCACCCGATTCGGCTGCGAAGCGGGGCACGATTGGAGAGAAGAGTTTCGGCAACACGGTCTACTATTATGCGAAGTTTACGCATGTGGCGCCGCCGAGCCGTACGATCAAGGGAATCGTCGTCGATCAAAAGACCGGTCAGCCGGTCGATGAGATCAACCTGCATTGTTTCGCCAATGGAGAACAATTAAAGACCGGCAAAGACGGCCGTTTCGAATTCACGGGGTGCATCAAGACGGACAGCTATCCGTTTTCGGTCGACACGTTCACGAGGCCGTACTTCAACAGAGGGATGAGAATTAAAGACACACCGGGGCTCGATCCTCTCGAAGTGAGAATTGAACTGCTGCAGGGGACGACGCTGCGCGGCCGAGTGACCGGCATCACAGGGCATGTCGCCGGTGAAGTGCACTACAACGTGCTTTATCCGAGTCCCTATAGCGATCGTATGGTGGATGGGTCGTCGCGCCCCGGCTATTCGTCCGCAGCCGTTAAAGCTGACGGCAAGTTCGATATTCAAGTTCTTCCCGGTCCGGGTGTGGTAGCGTTCCGCGCGGAGCACGACATCGAAGGAGTCAACGATTTCTTGTCGCCGTGGATAACAGTTGATGACGTCAAAACAACATTAAAGGACGGTTTCGGCGCAGTAACCAAGGATTATTCCGTCGAAGGGCCGATCGACTTTCTGCAAGTGGCAACGCGCGCACAAGGAATTGGGCAAGTCTATTTGCCTCAATACCATGCAGCCACATTGATTTCGATTGGCGAAGACGAGACCGACGTCGCCGTTGAATTGGTGGTTGAGAAAGGAACATCGCTGAGTGGAAGGGTCGTCGATACCGACGGTCAACCGGTCTCGAAAATTCAGATTGCCTGGCTGACCGAATATTCTCGCGATCTGCAGCCAATCGCAGGCGATCAATTCACGGTTCGCGGGATCAGCCCAAAACGGCCGCGTTCGGTAATGTTCTTCCACGAAGATTTGCACCAGGGAGCGATCTTGCTGATTAACGGTGAAGAAGACGCATCATCGCCGATCACCGTCAAGCTCGAGCCGTGCGGTGCTGTCCATGGCCGGTTCGTCGACGGAAAAGCCCGGCCTCTCGCTGATCGTCTCATTTTGGTGTATCCGTCGAGCCTGTATCCGTATGTTTATTTCGGCCCGACTCCGTGGTCGATACGCACCGACAAGAACGGCGAATATACGATTCGCAACCTCGTGCCCGGACATGAGTATTCTCGCTATATTTCCCTTGAGAAACCCAACGGTTTTTTGACTGAAAAGCTTTCGAAAGAAACCGTTAAGCCTGGTGAAACTGTCGAACTTGGCGACAAAGTGATTGAAATACTAAATGTCGAGTGATTGCTCACGGAGCACCATCATGCCGGCTACAACTGCATCGCTCCTCGCCCCCTGGCAGCCGACGCCCGATGAACCCTGGAATCTCCGCCGCGTCGTGCATCTGCATCGGCGGGCGGGATTCGGGGCGACTTGGGACGAGATTCAGCGCGATCTGGCTGACTGTCACCAGGCGGCGATTGAGCGAGTGCTCAAGCCACAGCCGCGAAGCGATGCGGATGAATTCAACTCGCTCTCTGCGATTATCGCCGATGCGGCGGCGGGGTCGGGGGATGTCGACCGGCTCAAGGCGTGGTGGTTGTATCGACTGTTGCTGGGGGGCGACGCGCTCGGCGAAAAACTCACGCTCATGTGGCATAACCATTTCGCCACCAGTTACGCAAAGGTCGGCGACGTCGAGTTGATGCGGCGGCAGAACGATTTGTTTCGCGAGTTCGCGCGCAGGCCGTTCGGCGAACTGTTGCGGCGGACGCTCACCGATCCTGCGCTGCTGATCTGGCTTGATGCGGCGTCGAATCGCAAGGAACATCCCAACGAAAACCTGGCCCGCGAAAGCATGGAACTCTTCGCGCTCGGCGTCGGGAATTACTCGGAAGACGACGTCCGCGAAGCCGCGCGAGCCCTTACCGGCTGGTCGGTTCACAATGGCTCGTCGCGGTTTCGCGATGCGGATCACGACACCGGCGAAAAGACGATCTTCGGCCAACGCGGCAACTGGACCGGCGACGATTTCGTCAAAATGCTATTCGAGCATCCCGCCACCGCGCGGCGCGTTGCTTTTCGTCTTTGCGATGCGTTCATGGGAGAGACAACAGCCACGACGGCACTCATCGAAGAACTCGCCGGCGGACTGCGTGAGCACGATCTCGATATCGGTTGGGGCGTTGAGACGTTATTGCGCAGCGAAGCATTTTTCGCGGAGGAGAACATCGGCAATCGTGTTCTTCCACCGATCGACTATGTGATCGGTGCGCTCCGCTCGCTTGAAATGAATTCGCCTCCTCCCGGCACATTGTTGCTCGCCGAGGTGGCGGCGAACCTGGGGCAGAATTTGTTCGAGCCGCCGAACGTTTTTGGCTGGCCGGGCGGGCGTTCGTGGTTGACGACGCGCACCGTCATCGGCCGCGCGAACTTCGTCGCATCGCTGCTGCACGGAGATTTGCACATCCCCACGAGTCCATTCGACGCCGCGGCCTTCGCCGCCGGCAAGTCATTCACATCACCAGAAGGCTGGGCGGCGCTTTACGGCCGATTGCTACTGGGTCGAGAAAAGTTGCCCGAGGAGTTCGCTCACCACATGGAGAATCCCGATCGGCTTGTCGCCGCTTTGCTCGTTTCACCACACGCTCAACTGGCTTGAAGGAGAAAACCCATGCACTCGCGATTGAACCGCCGCACGTTTCTGAAAAGCACGTCGTTGATCGCCCTGGGGGCGACGGCCCCCGCGCTGCTTCGGCAAACCGCTCATGCCATTGAAGGACGCGGCAACGAACGCATATTAGTCGTCATTCAGTTGAGCGGCGGAAACGACGGCATCAACACCGTGGTTCCCTTCAACGACGAAGGTTATGCGAAACATCGTCCCAAGTTGAAATTGAATGCCGATCGACTCATCAAGGTCTCCGACGATGTGGCGCTGCATCCATCTATGAAGGCCGCAGCAGAGCTGTTGGACGACGGTCGATTCGCCGTCGTACAGGGGGTGGGTTATCCGAACCCGAATCGATCGCACGACGTCAGCATGGCGATCTGGCAGACGGCGAGGTTCGATCCCGAAGAACACAAAACGTTCGGCTGGATCGGCCGAGCCGCCGATGAGCGCCCTGCACCGGCCGACGGTTCGCCGCATGCGATGCTGATTGGCACGGAAAGTCCGCCGATCGCTTTGCGCGGCCGGCGGTCGACGACGGCCGCGCTGGCTCACCTCGGCGATTTGAGGCTTTCCGCCGGTGCGGCTATCGCAACCGTCCCAACCGGCGGCACACGCGATGAATTGCTATCCTTCGCGAGCCAAACGACCGCCGATTCACGGGCGACGGCTCAGTTGCTCGAACATCTGAATGCCCAGGGGGGCGATGCGAGCGGTTATCCGGAGAGCGAGTTGTCGAAACGCCTGCGGTCGGTCTCGCAACTCATCAAAGCCGGGTTCTCAACGCCGGTTTATTACGCGATACAATCCGGCTACGACACTCATGCCGCCCAGTCGGCGACTCATTCGCGGCTGTTGCGCGAACTCTCGGCAGCGATGAGGGCTTTTCTCCAAGATCTTCAAGCGGCGAGGTTGTCGGAACGCGTGCTGGTATTGTGTTTCAGCGAATTCGGCCGGCGCGTGAGCGAGAACGCCTCGCTCGGCACCGACCACGGCACGGCGGGCCCGGTGTTCGTCGCGGGGGAGGCGATTCACGCCGGGTTGTTCGGCGAAACGCCGAATCTCAGCGACCTCGATGGCGACGACCTGAAAATGCAGTTCGACTTCAGGCAGGTGTATGCCACAATTTTAGACGACTGGCTGGGCGTCGCATCGACGAGCATCCTGGGCGGAACATTTGAGCCATTGAAACTCACTTCTTCCTGCTCTCGCGAAACAGCGGTTCCTCGGCCAGCGTGAAGACGATGATCTCTTCACCAGTGAGCGTGCTGATATCGTGATGCAGGCTGATCGGTTTCACGCCGGTGATCTCCTGAACCAGCTTTTCCAGCGCCGAACGGGCGGTTTCGATCAGTTGCGTCCGCACCTCTTTAAGCAGATCGCGGCCTTTTTCCGGCGTGAGGGCCAGAACGAGATGTTGTTCGGCGGCTGTGAGAACCCCCTGCAATCGAACCACGAGCAAATCGCCGATCAGATGCGCATGGATGTGCTTTGGCCCCCTCCCCATGTACTCCTGCTCGAAGCGATTGACCCCCTCGCAGATGGCGGATTCGATTTCTCCCTGCGATTTCATGGCAATCTCTCCCTGTGACCACGCACAAAAAAATAACGAGAGTTGGCAAAGCACCCAAACCACCTGGAATCGGGTAATCGCAAACCCTCTCTGTATATTCTGACTTATATTGTAACAATCACCAAAATAAAGGGAATGATCATTGCTTAATGGGGAAACACCCTGTATGATTCTGTTGTCGAGAGGTGATGACATGAAAAATGACCTCGCGACATTTCGGACGACTAACTAAAAACGCAAGCTGGCGACGCGCCGGCGGGCGCATTAATGAGTAAGCCGACGTGGGAGAAAACCTTTGGGTTTTCTCC
>JBBECD010000085.1:0-5509 GCA_040881995.1 Planctomycetaceae bacterium | reverse complement strand
GACGATTTCTCGACGGGCTTGACGGATGCGTTCTTCGGTGCTGTTACATCGAGCCCTTCTTCGATCGGCAGCGGTTCATTCGCAGTCGCCTCGGTTGGAGCTATCGACAACGTCGGCATCAGATGCGTGCTCGCGATCAAAACGATCGAGGCGATCGCAGCGACGCATGCCGACCCCGTGCGACTGACGGACTGACGATTTGAGTTCGGGTTCAATATCGAGCGGATGCGATGTTCCACGGTCGATCGGCCGGCCATTGTTACCGTGACCAGCGACGGCCGGCGTTGCGACACGGCGGTGGATGCGACCGCCAGCAACTGGTCGGCATAGTCGCAGGGGGTCGTTCCCGTTTGCAACACCAGGTCGTCGCACGCGATTTCCCGTTCGATCCGCAGACGTCGGGCGGCGTGCCAGAGCAATGGTTGAAACCAGGCGATCGACGCGACGACGTCGGCCAGCAGTTGCGACAACAGATCGCGGCGGACAACG
Organism: Planctomycetaceae bacterium; assembly: GCA_040881995.1. Taxonomy (GTDB): domain Bacteria; phylum Planctomycetota; class Planctomycetia; order Planctomycetales; family Planctomycetaceae; genus JAQCEJ01. The sequence continues at coordinate 5,020 of JBBECD010000085.1, read as the reverse complement.
TGAGCCAGTTCATGCCGTAACACGATCGATAAGCGGTCGCGCGACCAGATCGCCGCGTCGCGCGGCAGGAGAATCAGCGGTCGGCGGACACCGGCCAGCATCGGGACGTCGATCTCGGAGCTGAGCAGCAGACCGACCGGCACGCGGATGCGCATGTCTGCACACAATTCGGCGAGCAGAGAAAACGCCCCGGAATTTGTGCACTCTTCGCTTCGCCGAATCAATCGATGGGTCGCCGCGATCGCGATGAGAATTCGCACGATTAAGAGGGCAGCGATGCACATCCAGACCGCCGCGCCCCACAGGGGAAATCGGCTTGCCGCAATCGACGCGACGAACGCTGCCAGTTGATCGCCGGCTGAAACAACCCGCCGCGGCTCGACCGACGTACTGGGAGGTGTGTCGATCGGCGCGGCAGGCAAAAGCTGCGGGTGAGGCTGATGTTCGTGATCAATGGACGCGAATTCGCGATCGTGCGCCGGCGCGTCGATATCCGGTGCATAGACTTTGCGCCGTGGCGACGGCATCGCGGCGGAGGATTCATGCTCTCTCGCAACGGTTTCGGTTTCGGCGGTGTCGATCGCGGGCGAAACATGCGTCTCGTTTGTCGATACCGCGACGGAGGCCGGCGTCACGCTTAAGACACGAGAGGGAACGAACGCGAGAACAACCGGCGTCGCGAGACAGCCGAGGACGGCGGTGAGCCAGAGGCGATGGCGGATCGCCGCCGATGCGCCGCGATACCAGCGGACCGCCAGTGCAGCGGCGAGGAGAATGACGGTTGTGATTGCAGCCGTTCGTAACAGTAAAACGCAGATCATCCAGGACCATTCGGAAATTGCCGCGATCATGATGCTTTCTCCTTTCGCGCCTGTTCGATCATTTTTTTCATGCGGTCGAGGTCATCCATCGACAGATTTTCGGAGACGTCGAGCAACGTCGCCATCACCTTGGCGGGCTCGCCGCCGAAGAACGTATTCAGGACGTTGGCGAGTGCGGAGCGGCTGACTTTTTCGACGGGGGTGGCGGGCCGATAAAGGTAACGTTTGCCGTCGCGCCGCTGCTTGAGCACTTTTTTGCGGACGAGCATGCCCAGCATGGCGCGGACGGCGGAATAGCTGGGGGGATCGGAAAGTTCCGCCCGCACGTCTGCGACGGCGGCTTCCTCCAGACGATATACGGCTTCGGCGATTTGCCGTTCCCTTTTTCCCAACTCCAGACGGCCGGTCGGCATGTCTCGCTCCTCGGACAAAGTGCTGGTGTATTAGCACATGCTAACACACCAGCACATTCTGTCAAGAGAAGACACGCGTTTTTTTGGGATGCAAGGAAGGATGGCTGGGGCGCCCTTCGGCGATCAAGCCACTTGACGCCACGAGTTCGCAATGATCGACCCCGCGTCGAAACGACCTGATAGCCCCAGTCTGCTCGGGTGACGCTTCACAATTCGACTGGGGCCATGCCTGTCGGTTGTGATTTCAATACGTCTTGCGAACTTGATGTCGCGAGTCGATCGCACGCCTCACGAGCGCCCCAGCCACCCTGCCGCGACAACATAAAATGGAGGTATTCCTGTTGGGTGGCACGCCCTGACGCTTTGGGAAGGGCGTGGTTTTTTGCAGAGAAATCCCACGCCCTTCGAAGACTCAGGGCGTGCCACCCAAAATATTCGCGTCAAGTTATTCAATCGCGGCCACTCAGCTCTCCCGGCGTTTCAACATCCCGTACTTGCGCATCTTCTTGTACAAACCGACGCGGCTGATGCCCAGCGCTTCGGCGGCGGCGGAGCGCTTGTAGTCGTGAGCCCGCAGCACCTCTTCGAGTATCTGCTGCTCGGTGACGGCGACGCGCTCGGCCAGCGAGACGGGCAGATGGTGCGCGTGGCCGTTCGTCGGTTCGACGTCTTGCAGCGCGAGGACGTTGGGGGAGAGATCTTCGGTCGTCAGTTCTCCATTTTGCGAGAACAACACGGCGCGTTGGATCTGATTCTTGAGTTCGCGCAAATTTCCCGGCCAGGGGTACGAGCGCAAGGCGTCGAGGAAATAACGATGCACCCGCTTGACCGTTAAGCCGTGCTGAATGCAGTTCTCTTCGATGAACCGCAGCGCCAGCGGGACGATGTCCAGCGGGCGCTCGCGAAGCGGCGGCAAGCAGAATTCGAGCACGTTCAAACGATAATACAAGTCGGAACGAAACTGATTCTTGGCCGTCAACGTTTCGAGATCGACGTTCGAGGCTACGATCAGCCGGGCTTGCGACAAGCGGGTTTCGGTCGAACCGACCGGTTCGAATTCTTTGGTTTCGATGATCTTGAGCAGCTTCGCCTGTTCCTTGGGGCCGAGGACGTCGATTTCATCGAGCAGCAACGTCCCATGACCGGTGGCTTCGAAGCGGCCGACTTTGGCGCGATCGGCTCCCGTGAAGGCGCCGCGCACGTGGCCGAAGAGTTCGCTTTCGATCAGATCGGGAGGGAGCGCGCCGCAGGCGACGTTCATAAAGGGCTGATCGCGATGCGACGAGAGCTGATGGATCAATTGGGCCAGCGTCGTTTTGCCGGTTCCGGTTTCACCCACCAGCAGAATGGTGACGTCGTGAGCCGCCACGCGCACCAGTTGATCGATGACCGGAAATAATTCCCGCGTGTAGGTCGTGAATTTCAACTTTTCGGATGCGATGGTATGCGACGCCGGGGCGCAGTTGCGTCCGAGCAGCGGATACATCTTCTGCAAGCGGTCGATCGCCGCCATCAACTCGTCTGCGGCATAAGGGAATTCGAGGTTCTTGCCTTTCAACAGATCGATCCAGCAGGCGAGTTCCACGGGATAAAAGTTGTCGGAGACGGTGATCAGGCGCGTGGTTCCCTGATAATCACCGGCCAGAAACTTGAGAATTTCCTGCAAGGCGAGAACCTGCTTTTTGTGCGAGACATCCGACGGATGAAACGAACCCGAGCGGAGATCCAGAAAAATAAACGCCGGCGTCTGCGAAAATAGCAGGTGCTGCACAGTCTGCAGGTTTTGGCACATTTCGGGAACAAGACCGAGCGAATCTTGCAGTTCGATCTGCAAACAACGCGATTTTTCGACGTCCGGGGTAAGGATCAGGGAAGGGAAAAGCATTCGAGGGACTTCCAAATGTTATCATCGCGAGACCCCCTGCGCTGCCGAAATAGGGTTGGTCTCTCATCAATTGACAGCGAACGGGATCAAAAGCTGGTAAAATGCATAGACTAATGTAAAAATGGAGTATCTGCGAATATTCGGTCGAACTCTTATGATAACAACCGTTATCCGCGCTTGTAAATGTGTAATCTGTTATGAATGGGTTAAAAATGTGCTGTAGGATAAATACGTAGAATAAATTGATGTGGTAATGCTGGTGGGCGATGTTCTCCCGTCGTTCCTGTCAAAGAACACCTCGATCACAACCGAGCATGCATCCGAGACGGCAACGCTCCCGGGTTGAATCGCTCCGGTCAATGGAATGGATGCGTAACAAGCGACGAGAAGGTGAGTTATGGCGATTGGTGTCCTCATTTGGGTGGCACGTCCCGGAGTCTTCGACGGGCGTGTCGATTGCTGAAGAGAACCACGCCCTTCGCACGGTATTGCATCCGAACAGCCGCTCAGGGACGTGCCACCCGCTGAGCTCTTCCAAATTAGGACACCACTCGGTTGTGATCGAGGATCGATTACGCTTGATCTTGAATTTCGAGCCTGCGGATTGACTTTTCTATTCGGCTTCTTACAAATGGCGTCTGTGATTGTGTCCGGTTTGATTCCTGGAATTCTGACGAGGAGATCCCATGATCGGAATTGCTGCTTTTCGTCAAGGTCGTACGCCGAAAGCTCTGCTGCCGGCGATCTCGCTGGCCCTCTTGACCCTGGGCCCGACGAACGCGATAAACGGTATCGAAAATCGCCTCGCCGCCGAGGATCGGGTGCCGGTTTACACTGAGCATCAGGATTTGACGTATTATCTGGATGCCGACGGCGAGAAGCATCGGATTCAGACCGAAGCCGACTGGGAGATTCGGCGCGGGCACATCAAAGCGAACATCGAACGGGTGATGGGGCCGCTGCCGCAGCCGGAGAAACCGGTGCCGCTCGACGTCGAGGTGCTGGAAGAAGTCGGGGTCGGTTCGCTGGTCCGACAAAAGATCAGCTATCACACCGATTCCCCCGACCGCCGGGTGTCGGCGTATTTGTTTTATCCCTCGAAAGAGGCGTTGAAGCAAACGGGTATTCCCGCGATGCTCTGCCTGCATCAGACGATCCAGATCGGCAAGGAAGAACCGGCGGGGATGGGGGGCAATCCGAATCTGCATTACGCCCTGCATTTGGCGGAGCGCGGTTACATCACACTCGCTCCCGATTACCCCAGCTTCGGCGAGTACGAATACGATTTCGACCCCAAGCATGGTTACATCAGCGGTTCGATGAAGGCGATTTACGATAACGTGCGCGCCATCGACCTGCTGCAATCGCTTTCCGCGGTCGACGACGAACGGATCGGCTGCATCGGCCACTCGCTCGGCGGACACAACACGATGTTTACGGCGTTTTTCGATTCGCGAATTAGAGTCGCGGTCTCCAACTGCGGATTTACGCGATTTCACAAATACTACGGCGGGAAACTCGCGGGCTGGACGAGCCTGCGTTATATGCCGTTGATCGCCGGCGAGTACGACAATAATCCCGATCAAGTTCCGTTCGATTTCACCGAGATCGTCGCCGGTTTCGCACCGCGGCCGTTTCTCGCGAGTTCACCGACGATGGACAGCAATTTTGAAGTCAGCGGCGTGAAGGACGCGATCAAAGTCGCCAAACCGATCTACGAGCTCTACGGAGTCGCCGAGAATCTGCAGGCGAACTACCCCGAGTGCCAGCACGATTTTCCCGAGGACGTGCGGAAGACGGCGTATGAGTTTATCGACCGGCACTTGATGAAGTAACGGAGACAAGGAGACAAGGAGATTGGGAGATTGGGAGATTGGGAGATTGGGAGATTGGGAGATTGG
>JBBECD010000084.1:0-5580 GCA_040881995.1 Planctomycetaceae bacterium | reverse complement strand
AAAAGTTACTGAAATTACTGACCTCTCTCACCGGCTGATCTCGTAAAGTGCAGCCCAAGGAAAGGGAGAGGGAAAAAGACGGAGAGCGAGAGGGTGAAAGACGCCGAATCTCAAATTCCGCGGCTGGTCGGATGCCGACTACGCCGCTACAATTCCAACGCAATGGCGCGACGAACTCAAGCTGCGGGCGGGAGACCGGTTTCACGATGTGGAAAATGGGAGTGCAGAATCTGTTCAGTCGGCCCACGCGCTCGCTGCTTTCCATCCTCGGTCTGACGGTCGCCATCATGGGCATGGTCGGTCTTTTTTCCGTCGCTCGCGGCATTGATGCGCTCATGTCTAACACCTTTAAGCGGGTGCCCGGCTTGATCGTGCTGCAGACCGGCGCTCCGGTGCCGTTGTTCTCGCGGCTGCCGGAGCAATGGGAGCAGGAATTAAAGGCGATGCCCGAACTTGCCGTCGTGAACGCCGAATTATGGCAGCGGGCGAACGTCGTCGAAGGGAAAATGGTCGTCAGTCCGCCTCGCTTTCTGTTCGGGACCGACATCATCACGCGAAAGCAATTACAGCACTGCGTCTATCAGACGGCGATGGTCGAGGGACGGTTCCTCGAAGAGTCGGATCGCAATCTGCCGAACGTCGTCATCAGCCGGGCGATCGCCGAGGATTACAAGAAGACGATCGGTGACACCTTGCGCATTAACGGCGACACTCTGAACATCGTTGGCATGTACGACACCGGGCTGATGCTGCTCGACGTGGCGATTATCATGGACATCGAAACGGCACGCGCGCTGACGCGGTTCGGCGACGGATCGGTCTCGGCGTATTATCTCGAACCGCGAGACGACCTCGATCCCGAAACCGTCGCCGTAAAGATCGAGGAACATTTTCGAGGCCGGGAAGTCCCCGCGATCGGTGCGGAGTCGCTGCTGACATTGCACGGCGGGAAGGGAATGTCGCTGTTAAACAGTTTGCTCGGCCCCTTTCTGAACGGCACGCCGAAGTCGTCATCCAGCAATCCCGCTACGACTTGGAAGAATGAGAAACCAACGTCGCTCGGCGACGCACCGGACCGCGCCGCCGTTTCGGACACTGTCGATGAAAACATGCCGGTCGAAGTCCGCAGTCCCGAGGACTGGGTCGAACGATTCGAGAAGATTAACGCCGACCTCGAGTTGATTCTCGGCGTGTTGACGGCGATCGGCGTGACGGTCGCGGTTTTGAGCATCGTCAACACGATGCTGATGAGCGTGACGGAACGCGTCATCGAGTTCGGGATTCTTAAAGCCAACGGTTGGACGAACGGCAACGTGTTGCGGCTGATTCTCTCGGAGAGCGCAACGATCGGTATCTTCGGCGGCGTTCTCGGCAGCAGTCTCGGTTGGGCCGCGACGGTGTTCATCAACTGGAAGTGGAGCGAACGGATTCATCTCTACGCCAGCCCGGGCCTGCTGGCCTTCAGCGTGGTTTTCAGCATCGTGATGGGAACGCTCGGTGGCTTATACCCCGCCTGGTGGGCGACGCGCATGATGCCCGTCGATGCGATTCGCCGAGGGTGAGAAGGCAAAGGATGAGGGATGAGTCAGAAATTCTGCATACTAGCCCGAAGCGCAAGCGGGGGGCTTTTTCCTCGTTCCCAAGCTCCGCTTGGGAACGCAAGTCTTCGAAGCGCCGCTTCGCTCTTTTAGCCCCCGGTCAATGACCGGGGGGAGTTCGAACGTTCGACCCCCGGCGAGTCGCCGGGGGCTAAAGGAAAAGAACCCGCTCCGCTACGGAAACCCTCCGCGTCGCGGCTAAACGATGAATGCCGAGTTCTACTCGTCGAGAGGAACATTCATGATCATTCGCGCGGAAAACGTCACCAAAACCCATCGGCTCGGCGATCACACCGTGACGGCGCTCAAGGGGGTCAGTTGTGAAATTCCGCATGGCGATTTTCTGTTTATCGTCGGGCCGTCGGGAAGCGGGAAGAGTTCGCTGCTGTACGTGATGGGCGCTCTCGATCAGCCGACGTCGGGTGATATTTTCATCGGCGAACAGCGCATGTCGGCGCTCACGAAAAAACAGCGCGACGAATATCGGCGATTGCAGGTCGGGTTTGTCTTCCAAAGTTTCAATCTGCTGCGTAATCTGAATGCGATCGATAACGTGCTCGTCCCGTTTTTTCCGCAGGGGGTTTCACCCGAACTGCGAAGCCAGGCGGTAACGTTGTTAGAACGGATGGGGCTTGGCGAACGGCTGTCGCATCGACCGAATCAGCTTTCCGGCGGCGAACAGCAACGCGTGGCATTGGTGCGGGCGATCTTGAAGAGGCCGGCGGTAATTCTCGCCGACGAGCCGACGGGTGAGTTGGACAGTCAAACCGGGGCCGAGGTCTTTCGCATTCTGCGGGAACTGTCGAAGGAAATTCAATCGACGGTGGTCGTGGTTACGCACGATACGCGGTACATTGTACCGGGAGATCGCATCCTCCAAATGCAAGACGGCCAGATCGTAGGGGAGCGGACCGCATGAGCACCGAAGTTCTGCTGCAATGGGATTCGCCCGTCGCGCGGGTACAGTTTAAAGAAGAACGCGGCATTCACATTCTCTCGTCGGATGTCCGCAAACGCTTGAACGAAGTGCTCGGCGAAATCGAGCAACTCGACGAATGCCGCATCGTAGTGTTCGAGGCGGAGGGGCGGACATTCATCGCGGGGGCGCAGATTAAGGAGTTTCTCGGGTTAAACGTCGGCTCGGCGGAAGCGTTGGCGAAAGAAGGTCAACGGCTGATGCAGCGGATCGAAGATCTGCAGCCGATCACACTGGCGGCGATCAACGGCGCCACTGCCGGTGGAGGTTGTGAACTGGCGCTGGCCTGCGACCAGCGCATTGCCTCCGCGAGCGCGCGCATCGGCCTCCCTGAAGTGACGCTCGGGCTTGTCCCCGGTTGGGGAGGAACTGTTCGCGCTACGCGGCTGCTCGGCGAATCGGTGGCGAAACGACTCATTCTTTCGGCGGAACTGGTTCCCGCCGAGACGGCGTTGTCGTGGGGAGTGGTCGATGCTGTTTTCCCCGCGGAGGAATTTCCGCAAGCGGTCGAACAGCGGATCGCGCAACTCAAATCGGGCGGGCCTCTAGCATGCCGCGCGGTGAAAGATTTGATGCGCGCGATGCGATCGCCGACGTCCGCCGCCGATTACGACCGCGAAGCCGCGGCGTTCGCCCGGTGTTTTACGACGGGTGAGCCGATGGAAGGTGCGTCGGCGTTTTTGGAGAAACGGCCTGCGCGATGGCGGTGAGGGCCACTGTGAACAAAGGTCTTCTCGACGGTGTCTTTCGGTGTTATAATCGGTGAGATAATGATGCTTCTTCCTCAAGGAGTAACAGATGGACTGGCAGTCCAGGATTTCGATCGACCCCAACGTGTGCCACAGCCGACCCTGCATCAAGGGAACTCGCATCATGGTATCTGTGGTCATCGACAATCTTGCTGCCGGCAAATACCTCGACGAAATTTTGGAAAGTTATCCCTCGCTGTGTAAAGACGACGTGCGTGCTGCATTGGCCTATGCCGCCGACCAGGTAGAAAACCGAGGAAAAAACGATGTCGATTAGACTTCCCCATTCCCGTTCCGACGCCGAAACCGAAGCGTTGATCGAACGCCACGGACTCCGCGAGCACCTCGAAGCGTTGAACGAAATCACGCAGGAGGTCTTCGGTTCGGGCATTTGGTTGTCCGCCTCGCAGGCGGATGACGTCGGTGCGCTTGTCGTCCACGTCAGCATAGGCGAAGACGAGGATCCCAAAAAAATCGTCGAGTTGGAATCGGTGTGGTTCCGTCGCGTCGAACAGCTTATCGGCGAGACGATGGACTACTTGCGTTTGGTGGTCAGATACCAATGATAAGAGGGGGCGATTATATTCATCTGGCGTCAAAATGGTCGCTCTTGAATCGCGCCGGTGAGCCAACATGGCGGAGTGCGATCAGCCGAGCTTATTACGGTGCGTTCCACTGTGCGCAAGAATTCCTCTTTGAAGATCTTGGAATTACCGAGTTAAAAAGTGGGAAGACCGGAAGCAAACACTTTATGGTTCAGCAGTTGTTGAAGTACACGGATCAGCCCGTCGCAATTGAAGCAGCTCACCGGCTAGAGGCGCTCCGCGAACATCGCAACAGTGCAGACTATGATCTTGACGATGGTTCGGCGGGCACTCAAACACTCAGCAAACATGCCCACTGGGAGGCCGTTAAGATCAGCGATCTCCTCCGCCAATGCGCCGGTCTGGACGACCGGGCAAAAGACGAAATGAGAACCAACATCGAGAAGTCGCGGAAGATCAGAGGGATCTGAATCATTTTGGCTTCGATGCTATGCGACGCCACGCCATCACACCTATAATTCCCCCATGCCCACCCCGCGACGTTCCAGCCGGCAGCGATTTAACGACTATCTGACTCGGGTTCGCAATCTGAACCCTGAGGAACAGAAACAGCGGTCGCGCGTCCGCGTGCATTCCGCGGCACCCGCTCCCACCGGCGAACCGCGAAAACGTCTGCGATCGACAAGGCAACTGCTCAAAAGTTTTTTCGACTTGCTCGGCGATCAGAAACGCAGTCTCGTTTTTGCGTTGATCACGCTCACCATTTCCACGCTGCTGGGGCTGCTTCCGCCGGCGGGGACGAAATTCGTCATCGATTACGTCCTCACCGGAGTGCCGGTGCCGCAATCGCTGGTCGATTGGGGCTTGCCGTCGAATCACTGGAACTTGCTCTGGTTCGTGGCGGGGGGAATGGTGGTCATTTCGGTGATCAAGCTTGCCGTCCACGTCTCGGGACGCTGGTATGCCACGCTGGCAACAAAGCGTTTGCAGGTGAACGTCCGCAAAAAAGTCTTCGCGCACGCCGTGCGGTTGCCGCTGCATCGCGTGCACGAACTCAAATCGGGGGGCGTGGCGAGCCTGCTCCGCGAAGACGCCGGCGGCGTCGGCGATCTCATCTTCGGCATGTTCTACAATCCCTGGCGGGCCATCGTGCAATTGCTCGGCAGCATGTTGATTCTCGCCTGGGTCGACTGGCGATTGCTCATCGGAGCGATGGTACTCTTGCCCTTGGTGTACATGACGCATCGCACGTGGATCAACCGCATCCGTCCGCAGTACCACGACATTCGCCAGCAACGGCAGGAGATCGACGCCCACGCCACCGAGGCCTTCGGCGGCATGCGCGTCGTCCGCGCATTCAATCGGCAGAAAAGTGAAACCGGACGATTCGTCATCTCCACCGACCTGATGACCCGGCAGGAAATTCGCGTCTGGTGGTGGTCGCGGATCGTCGAAGTCGTCTGGGAGACGCTGATCCCCCTCTCGTCAGCCGTGCTGCTGCTGTACGGCGGGTATCAGGTGCTTCAGGGCGAATTGACGCTCGGCGACTTGATGATGTTTCTCGTCTATCTCGTGATGCTGCTCGAACCGCTCGCCGTCCTGGCCGAGAGTGCCACGCAGTTCCAGAATGCGCTCGCGGCTCTCGATCGCGTGCTCGATCTGCTGGCGGAAAATCTCGAAATGCCGCGGAGCGAGAATTCCATCCGCTTGAG
>JBBECD010000083.1:0-34454 GCA_040881995.1 Planctomycetaceae bacterium | reverse complement strand
ACACACAATTTCCAAGAGTTCGAAAACGTCTCACTCATTGCCGCGTGAGGTATAACAGATGCGCCCGGCGTGTGGGATGCCAATACGACATCAGTGCGAACACGATCACCGCTAGCCCCGCGATCATGTCATTAAACCACCACTCCGTGCGCTGCTCGGGAGCCAAAAATATAAACGGGCTGATGATCAACCAGCACCCCAGCATCGCCTCGACAACTCGGCTCCACATATCCGTCGCTCGTTTCATTCATTTTAACGCGGGATGGCTCTCCCGTAGAATTCTTCGGGCAAGCGTACGAAATCGACGGCGATTTCTTCGGCTTCGGGCGTGCGAATGCCCCAAAACGTTTTCCAGACGATCGACCAGCCCTGCGTTCGTTGTTTCACGCGATGCAGATACAACAGGCACGACCAGACCTCGTCATAGGCCCAGTACACCAAAATCAGCGAAATTGCGGCGGTGACGAGGCAGAGAAAACACCACGATCCCACCACCGTCCCCTGCAACACGACGAGCACGGCACTGACAATTCCCAAAGGAATGACGTCGATACCAAAGAGCACGACCATCCACGGACGGTACTGCCAGCGACGCGTCGAACCGGCCAGCCCGAAAATGGCGTCCCCCAGGTAGGCGATGGCGCCGAACGATGCATCGGGTATCAAAAACCATATTCGCATCCGTTCGGAGACCGTGGAATCGAGCACTTGTTGCGTTTGATTCCCGAAGACCGGATCCCATGCCGACGGAATGAGACGCCATTGGTAGAGTCCCATATAGGCGGCGATCGCAAAAGCGACCATCGCGAGACCGGCGATGGGAATGCGTTGACGCCACGACGACGGATTGTAATTCCACGGATGAGGTATGACCTCCAGCGATTCCCGTTTGCGGATACGCCGATTCGTCTCGGCGGCTGAGGCCTCGCGTTCGGTCGACGCCATTGTTAACACTCTCAATTCCTTCGGTCGCTTCACGATTCGACAGGGTATCCGGCGTCTTTCCAGTCGGTCTTGCCGGCTTCGTAGTCGTAGACGTGCGTGTAACCCAGTTCGCCCATCTTTTGGGCGGCTTTGGGCGAAGCATCACATTCGGCACTCTGGCAATACACGACGACCTGTTGCGACTTGTCGGGAACTTCCTCCTGAATATGCGCTTCGAACTGATCGTCCAACGGGACATTTTTTGCGCCGGGCAGGTGAAACTGTTCGAATTTTTCGGGACTCAATACTTCGATCACCGCCGTCCCTTTTCCTTCATCCATCAATTCGCGTGCTTTTTCTCGACTGATTGTTTCCATGATTCGACCTCGTACTGTTGTGTTCGGGATGGTTTTGCATCGGAGTGAGACGGTGTCAGCCAATGCCTCTCAACATTCGGGTAACATCGCGAATGGCATGCCGGGTGCTTGTTTTTCCGCCGATTGTGCAACAAACGATTATGGACGAACAACGAGTGACGGCTCGTCGCGCACGGGGCACGATGATGCATCAGGCCGGTGAACCATCGACCGGCGATTTTCTCGGTTTTCGCCCTCGGCACGGCGTCTGCATCCCCTTAACGACGCGCGTTTATGCGCTGACAGTATTTCAACATGAGACGGCCGCACGACAGTTTCGTGTGAAAGTCAAGGGCTGAATACGCAGACGAAACCATCACTCGGAATTTCAGGAAAGGGAGCCATGGACGATCACACGTATAAGAAAATCGAGGTCGTAGGATCATCCGCGAATTCCAGCGACGAGGCGATCCGTAATGCGATCGCCAAGGCGAGCCAGTCTCTCAAAGAATTACGCTGGTTCGAGGTGACCGAACTCCGAGGGGACATCGCCGACGGGAAAATTTCGCACTTTCAGGCAACCGTCAAAATCGGTTTTCGACTGAACGAATAGCCGAAAGTGCGATTACCGAAAAACAATGGTCGCGGGTTAACGCTTAAATCAAACGTTCGACAGCCCGTTCGGGAGTGAGAATCATGTATCGTTTCATGGGATGCGTCATCTTCGCCGGTGCATTGCTGGGCGGATGCCGGGATGCGGACACGGTGCAGCAGAATGATCAGGAACTGTCGGAGTCGACGCCGCCGGGAGACCTCGTGGCCGATTCGGAAAATCGGACTGTCGACAACGGCAAACAAACCGTGACGGCGAACAAAGTGATCGAAGAAACCAGGGAAGCCGCAAGGTACGCTGGAGAATTAATTTCGGACACCAAGGATGAATACGTCGCCAAGCTTTCCGCCAAAATGGAAGAATACGATCAGGAAATTGAAAGGCTGCAAGAGCGAGCCTCGTCCCTGACGGGAGAAGCGAAAGCAGAATGGAATGAAGAGATCGACGAAATGCAGCTCCGGCGCGAACAACTTCGCATTCTGTTGGAAGAGCTGAAAGCGTCCACCGGCGACGCTTGGAGAGACCTGCAAACGTCAACCTCGCAGTTGTGGGGCGAACTCAAGGCGCGGCTGGACGGAGCCGAGGACAAAATCGACAAGATGAAATCGGACACCGACGCGGAAGACGTCGACGAAGTGCCGGTCGAACAGACGCCTCCTGCGACGGAAAACGGCCCGACACCGCCGGTTGACGGTGCCGGTTGACGGTTAAGAAAATATCGCATGAGAGTGAGAGGACGTGTCCTGTGAACGCGAACGATAACGCCCAAAGCGGCTCGCAGCAGCCGCTTGTGATTATTACCGGCGCGAGCGGATTAATTGGTTCCCGCATCATCGCGCGTCTCGGCCAAAACTATCGACTCGTGGGACTCGACGTCATGCCGCCATCCGCGGGGAAGATTCACTTTATTGAAACCGACCTCACCGACGATGCCAGCGTGACGCACGCCTTGACCGAAAGCCGCGAAAAGTTTGGAGCCGCCGTTGCCAGCGTGATTCATCTCGCCGCGTATTACGATTTTTCGGGAGAGCCGAGCCCGATGTACGACAAATTAACCGTCGAGGGGACGCGGCGGTTGCTGCGCGAATTGCATCGGCGCGAATTGAACGTGGAACAATTCGTGTTTTCGAGCAGTCTGCTCGTGATGGAGCCCGACGAAAAAGGACGCCACATCTCCGAATTGTCGCAAACGCGCGCCGAATGGGCGTATCCGCAGTCGAAACTGCGGGCCGAAGAGGTTATTCGCGAAGAACGCGGGCAGATTCCCGTCGTCATCTTGCGTCTGGCCGGAGTGTACGACGAGCATTGTCATTCGGTGCCGATCTCGCAGCAGATCGCCCGGATCTACGAAAAGCAACTGGCGAGTTACGTCTTTCCGGGAGATGCATCGCACGGTCAGGCGCTCGTGCACCTCGACGACGTGGCGCGATGTTTCGAGAACGTCGTCGAACGGCGTCGTCAACTCGACAAACTGAGTATATGCCTGATTGCCGAACCGGACGTGATGAGCTACGAAGAATTACAGGACGAACTGGGCGAACTCATTCACGGCCGCGAATGGCCGACGATCCGCATTCCCAAAACCGTGGCCAAGGTGGGAGCCTGGATTCAGGAGAAGACGGCGTCGAGCGAGAAGGGCAAACCGTTCATCAAGCCGTGGATGATCGACTTGGCCGACGATCATTATGCGGCGATGATCAGTCGCGCCCGCTCGGAACTCGAATGGGAACCGGCCCACCGATTGCGCGACGTGTTGCCCGAGATGATCGAGTTCCTCAAACGCGATCCCGACGGTTTTTATCGGGAGAACAAATTGGCGGCCGCTGAATAATGCGCCGCAATCTTCGCGCGTTTGACTGCCCGCGTAGAGACTAATACTTCCCCGGCCGAATCCCGCATAATCGTTACGTCATCAGACCGTCTCCAAGACTTTCGCGGGCGCTCGCGTCGGAATAGGACATCGTCAGTCGTTCCCCGTGGTGAGGCGAACGTCCGGCACCGTAATCCACTTCCAACTCGTTGACGATGCACGACACCCCGTCCGTCTGGCGGACGACCTCTTGTGCCAGTTGTTTAAGGTAGAACGAGGGGACGCGGCCTCTTAAAATCACGGCTCCCTCATCATCCGCCGAGCATTCCACGCCGCTGAATGCCGCACGCCCCTTCCTTTGCAAATGCCGTTGCGCGGCGTTGGCGAGCGTGGGAGATGAATCGGGCAAAATCCGCGAATATCTCGGCATAGTTCGTCCCTGAATTCTCATCGTAAAATACCTTCCTCCCGTTGTGCCACAATTTCATGGCATGACGCAACATGTCAGTTATGACAGCAAAGCCACTCCCGGCTTCGCGCTTGTTTTGATGGACCCGCCGCGCGACATCGGGCGGTCTGTGTTCTTCACCTCGGAAAATCTCCGACTCAGAACGAGTTCGCCTACCTGCACGGACGGCTGATCTCACGAAAAGCGTCCTGATGCACCGGCCGGCCGGAAACAAACGTTCTTTTCGGGGAGTTGAGAGACGATCCCGGAGTGGCCGTGCGTGGAAGGTACGCACCATTGCTGAGAAACGATTATTCACAGTCCGGCGCCGGAAGTAGATCGGTCAATGGCGTAGCTTGGGGTGGTCTTTTCTGCTAAACGATTCGGTGACAGGCGCGGCGAGACGTGAAGACTGTTGAGCGGCTGCATCCGAGCTATTTGGAAGCGCCAACAAATTCGAGTGGCATAATCAACGATGAATTGTTAATTTATATAGACGGTGGTTGCGTCGTGCGATTTCTCAATCGTTCGTTCGGAAATATGTGACTACATCATGAATCCCAGCGATAACACTGAAACCACGGAAAAAACGGCGCGAGTGATGATCGTGGACGATCATCCGGCGATTCGAGAGGGTCTCGCGTTTCGCATCGCCTCGCATCCCGATCTGATGATCTGCGCCCAGGCGGCCGACGTGCAAGAGGCGCTGCAGAAAGTCGCCGACGCGGCGCCCGACGTCGTGATTGTCGACATCGGGCTGAAGTCGTCCGACGGCATGGACCTGATCAAGGAACTCAAGGCGCATTACCGCAACGTTCGCGTGCTCGTGCACTCGATGTTCGCGGAGTCGCTGTATGCCGACCGCTGCCTGCACGCCGGGGCGATGGGTTACGTGAACAAGGAGGCCAATCCGGGCGAGGTCGTCCGGGCGATTCGCGAAGTCTTAGCGGGCCGCGTCTATTTGAGCCCGACAATGACCGACGAAATGCTCGACCGCGCCGTCAAAGGAATCGAGCTCACCGACGATCCGATCGACGGACTCACCGATCGCCAGTTGGAAATCTTCCGGCTGATCGGCGATGGCAAAAGCGCCGCACAAATCGCCAAGCGGTTGCACATCAGCGTCCACACGGTGGAAACGCACCGGGAAAACATCAAGCGGAAACTCAACATCGCCACCGGTTCGGAACTCACTCGCCGAGCCGTGTTGTGGCATTCGGACAATTCGTAACGCGGCTTGAGCCTCAAGGTTCCTCGTTCCCATGCTCCGCTTGGGAACGCCAAGTCTTCGAATCTCCTGCTTCGCACTTTTAGCCCCCGGTCAATGACCGGGGGTCTTGCGACCGTCGAACCCCCGGCGAGTCTCGCCGGGGGCTAAAAAGAAAACGCTTCGCTACGGAGACCCTTCGCGTCGCGGCTAACCGCAACCTTGCAAGTTGCATTCCGCCATCAAATCGGCCAACATAACGCCTCGTGATCGATTCACTCCTTTCGCTCCATGAGGCTCCCTATGTCCGACACACCTGCGCTGCTCGGCGGCCAGCCGATACTCGATATGCCGCTCGCACCCCCCAACAGCATGGGACAGGAAGAACTTGACGCCGCGGCTCGCGTCATCAAGTCGGGCGTCCTCTCCGGCTTCATCGGCATCCCCGGCCCGGCTCATCTCGGCGGGCCCGAAGTCCTCGCTCTCGAAGCGTGGTACAAGAACAAATTCGGCGTGAAGCATGCCATCAGCGTCAACTCCGGCACGACGGCCCTGCAGGCGATGATCACGGCCGCGGAAATCGGCGCCGGCGATGAAGTCATCGTCCCGCCGTATACGATGTGTGCGACGGCGACCGCCGTTCTCTGCTGCAACGCGATTCCCCTCTTCGCCGACGTTGACCCGCGGACGTTCAACATCGATCCCGCCGACGTCCGCAAAAAAATCACCAGGCGGACGAAAGCGATCATCGCCGTCAACCTCTTCGGCCAGCCGGCGGCGCTCGATGAACTTCAAGCCCTCGCCGACGAACACAATCTCACCCTGCTCGAAGACAATGCGCAGGGACCGGGAGCCAAGTTCAACGGCCGATGGGCCGGTACCATCGGCAAGGCGGGATCGTTCAGCCTCAACCAGAACAAAACCGTTCACTGCGGCGAGGGGGGCGTCGTCCTCACCAACGACGACCGCCTCGCTCACCGCTGTCAACTCGTCCGCAATCACGGTGAAGTGATCATCGACGGCCTGATGTCGGCTAACCGCGGCGAACCGTACGAACCGCTGCTGGGCAATAATTTCAGGCTCCCCGAAGTCCTCGCCGCGATCGCTCACGAGCAGGTCAAAAAACTCGACGAACTCACCCAGCCGCGCGTCGAGTTGGCGAATTATCTCACCGAGCGACTCAAGCCGTTCGATTGTCTCACGCCGCCGTATTTGCATCCCCAGGCGACCCACGTTTATTTCGTCTATGCGATGAAGTTCGACGCCGCGAAAGCGGGCATGAGCCGGACGACGTTCGTGAAAGCGATGCAGGCCGAAAATCTTCCGCTCGGCGGCGGCTACGTGAAACCGATCTATCGCTATCCGATCTATCAGCAGCCAGGCCACAAATGCGCCGGCCCGTTTGCGTATGAAAAGCCGCGCTACGAGGGCAATCTCTGCCCCGTGACGGAAAAACTTTACGCCGAGCAGTTGGTGTCCACAAACATTTGCCGCGTGCCGCACACGCGCGAGCACATCGACCTGTTGGTCGCGGGCATCAATAAAGTTCTTGCGGCGAAGGAGGATTTGTCGCGGTTGTGAGATGATAACAAGCCGAAGCACCGTGTTTTTGGAGACCGAAAAATAATAGCCCGCTCCCGTGGTCGATAAGCATCGTGAATGGCATTGGTGGCACGATGTTTACAGCGGCATAACGGTTCGCCGATGCGTCGTCTCATATCACCAATCCGAAACTTTTGCCGGAAAATTTGTTGACCGGCTGATTTGGCAACGGTAGCATGACGGCATGGACGTTCAGTCTGACGTTCTCGGGCGGCTTATCTCTCATGCCGTCGAAACTCTTCAGCGCCATTCACAAGGATCGGTATCATGTTGCGACTTCTCTCGATTGTGACGATGGTTTGCTTGACCGTGGGGTTTTCGTATTTCGCCGCGGCCGAAGACTCAAAATCAGAAAAAACGGAAAAGGACGTCTCCAAGCCGACGCACAAGCAGGTCCGCACGATCAAACCGATGCTGGAGGGGAAAGCGGTCGCCCTCAACACGATGTGCCTCGCGGCGAACGGCGACGTGTTGTGCTGCGTGGGGGGATCGAGCTTCGAGCCGGTCGTCGGCGAAGAGGGGGGCGTCTCTTATCGCATGCGAGAGCAGGGGGCTGCGGTTCTGGTTTACTCCCCTGAAGGGGAATTCAAAGCCGCGCTTAAAACGGACTTTAAACCGACGGCCATCAACGTCGCCTCCGACGGGACGTTGTTCGTCGGAGGCGAAGGACATCTGCTGCACATGACGAGGGAGGGCGAAATCCTGAAATCGTCGATGTCGCCGAATATCGGCGATTACGAAGAATTCAAGAATAAGGCCGTGGAAGAAGCCAAAAAACAGGCCGAGCAATTCACCGAACAATTCCGTGACCAAGCCAAAACGTACGAAAAACAGATCGCGAAGATCGAAGCGATCGACGCAGCGAAGCGATCGGCTTCACAAACCGCCCGGCTGAAGGCGCTGACCCGCCAGAAACAGACCCTCGACGCACAATGCGAAGCCCTGAAAGAGCAATTCGCACCGGCCGATCCCGAAAGCGTGGTCCGGCAGGCCATGAACATCACCTCGCTGGCCGTCACCGACCGCGATCTCTTCGTCTGCTGCCGATCGCTCACGGGGCATGGCTACGAAGTATGGCGGACCACGCACGATTTTACCGAACCCGAGCAAGTGCTGACCGGGTTGTCGGGGTGCTGCGGACAGATGGACATTCAGGCCCGCGGAGAACATTTATTCGTCGCAGCCAATACGAGATTTCAAGTGGTTGCCTACGACCGCGACGGCAAAGAACAAAACGCCTTCGGCGAACGCGCCAACTCGAAACCTTCCAGCTTCGGCGGTTGTTGTAACCCGATGAATATCCGCTGCTGTCCCAACGGAGAGATTCTCGCGGCGGAATCGAGCATCGGATACATCAAACGATTCGGTGCGGACGGCGAATTTTTAGGAATCGTGGGGAAAGCCAAAATCGGCGGCGGCTGCAAGCACGTCGCCGTGGGTTTCGACGCCGATCGCGACGCCTACTACATGATGAACGTCGATAAGGGACATGTCTGCGTCATGCTTCCCATCGCCGACAACCCCGGTCTCACGGAGGACGAAAAAGCCGCGGCCGATGCGCGGGCCGGTCTCGGCAAGAAACTTGTGGGAACGTGGGAACTCGCGGCCGAGAAGCCGAAGAAGGCTCAGAAATCGAGTTTCGGTTCGGTGCTTTCCGCCTTGATCGGAATCTCGAACGACGAATCCTCGAATTTGCCGTTCGAGAACTTCGTGATCAAAGACGACGGTTCCGCCGCTTGTGCGCGCGGGCAATACGCATCACTTTCGGGAAAATGGACGTGGGAAGCGGTGCAACAAAAGGATGATTCGCTGGTCTGGGCGATGGTGTTCGACGGCGTGCCGTTTCTGGAGTTCAATGCAGAGTTCGTCGGCGACGACGAACTCAAGCTCTCGCAGATTTACGCCGACTCGGTTATGTGGACGAAGTCGTTCCAACGGCTCAGCCCCGCGTCCGACCGTCCGGCGCCGCGCCGCCAAACGAAAGTCGCACCGGCGCCCGCACCGGCGCCCGCACCGGCCGCCGTTCTCCCGGTCGAATCCAAATAAAGCACGCGAAATTGCCGTATCAATTCCAGCAATGTGACGTTCGTTGAATGAGAGGGAGCGGTTATGAAAATCAATTTTGCCGTTTGCTTGCTGACGGCTTTGGCAAGCCTGATAGTTTTCTCCGGCCCGTCGGCACTTGCTGCTGACAAAGAGGGCGCCTTCGTCCTCGTCGTGATGGACCCGCTTTCGGCACCGTTGTCTTGCGATTGCGTGAAAGGCTACGCTCAGCGCAAATACGAAGTGCTGGGCGCCTATCTGCAATTGAAGTTGAAACGCCCCGTCAAGGTTTTCTGGGCTCAATCGCTGCCGAAAGCATTGGAGACCGAGACCGATGGAAAGGCCGACCTGATCATCGGCAAACACTCCGTCGTCCTGCATGCCGCGAAGGAATCGAAACTGAAAGTCGAACCGGTCGCCGCGCTCACCGGCGCGGACGGCAAGACGACGCAAACCGGTCTCGTGGTGGTTCGCGCGAACGACGCGGCGCAATCCGTCGACGACCTCGCCGGCTACCGCATCTTCTTCGGTCCCGAAGATTGCGATGAAAAGTGGGCCGCACCCCGGGCATTCCTCAAAGCGCATGGCGTCGACGTCGCGAAGCTGACCGAAAAGCACGATGCGTGCAGCGAAGCAGCCATTGCGCTCGTCGGACTGGAAGCCGACGCGAAAGCCGCCGCCGTCATCTCCAGTTATGCCGGCCCGCTTCTCGAAGGCTGCGGTTCGGTGAAAAAAGGGGATCTGCGCGTGATCGGAACGACAAAAGAAGTTCCGTTCATCACGGCGTTCGTCAATGAGACGCTGTCCGGCGAAGACGTCGCCGCCGTCTCGGCAGCGCTGCTCAAAGTCGGCGAGGATGCCGACCTGCTCATCGCCCTGGAAACCGACTCCGGATTCGTCCCCTTCGAGGAGACGGAAAAGCAAACCGCCGCGGCTGTCCCCGCGGACGAAAAAAAAAAGAAGAACTGACCGCGAACGGTGATTGGCCCGGCTGGCGCGGCGCGAACAGAGACGGCCTCGTCCGCTGGCTCCCGGACCAGCTGCCCGATGAGCCGCGGTTCGAATGGACGGCGCTGCTTCCCGGCGAAGGAATCGGCGGCATCGCCGTCGCGGAAGGGTTCGTCGTCGCGGGGGGCCGCGACGTCGTCGATCAACACGACGTCTGGACGGTTCTCGATGCGGAAAGCGGCTTGCCGTTGGGGCAGGTTGTTTATCGGGCCGAGGGGAAACTCGACTATGGAAATGCGCCGCGGGCCACGCCGCTCGTTGTCGGGCTACGTGCGTATTTGTTCGGCGCATTCGGTCATGCCGCCTGCGTGAATCTCGAGACGATGGAGACCGTGTGGCAGCGGAATCTCGCCGCGGAATATCACACTCCCGAACTCCCCTGGGGACTGACCGGCTCGCCGGTGATGGCGGGGGACATTCTCGTCGTTCAACCCGGCGGTCTTGCCGCCGACGTGGTCGGTCTTAACCCCGAGACCGGCGAGACCGTCTGGACCAGCGAAGCCGGCAAACCCGGCCATTCCTCGGGCGTCGTCACCACGGTCGCCGGCCGCACGCAATTGATCGGCTACGACGCCACGTCGCTCGTGGGCTGGGATGCAACGTCCGGCGAACGGCTCTGGTCGATCGTCCCTCCGCTGCTCGGCGATTTCAACGTCCCCACACCCATCATCCACGACAACCGCGTCCTGGTGACGACCGAGAACAACGGCGCAAGGCTCTATCAATTCGATGAAAACGGCATTTTGAATCCGACGCCCGTCGCCGCGAACGGAAATGTGAATCCCGATTCCCATACTCCGGTCTTATCGCGAGACAGAGTTTACGGAGTCGTCGGCGGCTTGCACTGCCTCGATGCTCAGACGCTGGAACCACGCTGGCTCCTCGACGATTCGGCTTTTTACGCCTATACGTCGCTGGTCGCATCCGGGGCGAAACTGCTGGCGTTCACGTCGGCCTGCGAACTGATTCTCATCGACGACAACGGCGACGCGGGGCGGATTGTCGACC
The DNA here is from genome assembly GCA_040881995.1 of Planctomycetaceae bacterium. Taxonomy (GTDB): domain Bacteria; phylum Planctomycetota; class Planctomycetia; order Planctomycetales; family Planctomycetaceae; genus JAQCEJ01. The sequence continues at coordinate 23,435 of JBBECD010000083.1, read as the reverse complement.
GCCTGAAACTCGTCGACGACGGTGCCAAGTCCTATTCCCATCCAGCACTGGCCGGTACGCGGCTTTACGTCCGGCTGGGTCGCAACCTCATCTGCCTCGACCTCACCGACGCCCCCTCTTCAGCAGCGGATCGTTAAATCGATCGGCTCGCCGATTCCACCAGAGCGGCCACCAGTTCGCGGCAAAACGCCGGGATGTCGGCGACCACCCGGCCCCAGACGAGGTTTCCGTCGCGAAACGCGGCTTCGTCGGCCCACGTGGCTCCCGCATTCACAAGGTCGTCCTTGATGCCCGCCGAACCGGTCGCCTTGCGTCCTTTCACGATGTCCGCCGAAATCGCGACCGAACCGCCGTGACAAATGATGCCGATGACCTTGCCGGCGGCGTGCATTTCGCGAATCAAACCGGTGACGGCTTCGAAGCGGCGCAGCTTGTCGGGCGCCCAGCCGCCGGGGACGACAACGGCGAACAGCTCTTTGCTGTTTAACGATTCAACGGTCGCCGTCGGCGTTATTGCGAGGCCGTTCTTGCCGTGCACCGGTTTCATATCGATGCCGGTGGCGACGACGTCCGCCCCCTCTTCCTGAAGCCGCATCAGCGGGACGTAGAATTCGAGATCTTCGACCCCTTCTGCCAAAAAAATGGCGATCCGCTTCCCGGTCAATCGCATGGTGAATCCTTTTGAGATACTCCCCACGAACGTGTACATCATACCCCCGGCGACTCGCCGGGGGTATGAGAAAAAGAAAGCGCTCCGCTGCGGAAACCCTTCGCGTCGCGGCTAAACGTTTATCATTTCTGGCTCTGGACCCTGGACTACTCCGGCTCTTGACTCTTGTCTCTCGACTCTTGACTCATCGGCACCGGGCGGTAGACGCGAATGGAACCCTTCTTCAAGTCGTTCAACAGATAGACGCCCTTCGTCACGGACTTCTTGCCGTTGACGTTCTGCTGAATCACGTTCCACTTCGAACCATCTTTGCTGACGAAATTGACGACGGCGGTGTGCTGCTGCGTAAACATTCTATAGGGTCGCGCGCCGCGTCCTTCGAAGAGCACGTTGCTGAGTTGCACGATATCGCCCGATTCGACAGCCGGGTTTGCCAGCTTTTCTTCGTGACGCTCTCCGTTCTTCACTTCCAGTTCGTACGCCAGTTCGCCCCAGACGATGTTGCCGTTTTGAGGATTCTTCACGAACGCGTGAAACGGTTTCGCCCCCGCCGCTTCGAGGGCCTCTTGTGCCAGACCGGTGCATTCTCCGCTGCCGATTTCCTTCCCGATGCTGTCGCGGCTGAATTCCAATACCTTCTCGTTGACGGGGTGAACGTCCGCCGGTTGGGAAGCAAAGGCCAAGGTCGAACAAATCACGAAAACCAGGGGTGATCGAAACATGTCAAAAATTCTCGTTGAGCCCGCGGGAAAAAGATTTGCAGTAACGGCGTTCAGGCCGTACCGAGCCTGTCGCTATCAGGTATCTTCGGGGGGACCGCCTGGTGAGTCAACCTGAGAAAATCACCCGAGCGGCACAATCTCTCGGACTCGCGTCAAATCGCGATGCAATTGGGCCTTCAACTCGTCGGCGTTCCCGAACTTCTGCGTGCCGCGGATGCGGTCGTGCAGGTCGACGCTTAAGGACTCTCCGTAAATATCGCCCGAAAAATCGAGCAGATGGACTTCGACTTTTCGCTCCGCTTGATGAAATGTCGGGTTCGCTCCGACATGTACCGCCGCGGCGTAGCGGTTTTTTTTGTCGAACGTCACCTCCCCCGCATAGACGCCGTCGGCGGGAAGCAAGGTTTCGATCTCCGTGAGATTCGCCGTCGGAAACCCGAGCAGTCGGCCGCGTTGTTCCCCCTGCCCGACCCGTCCCGTCAAGCGGTACGGATGCCCCAGCAGCGACGCCGCTGCGGCGAAATCGCCGTCCGTCAACAGCGAGCGAATCCGCGACGAGGAGACAAGCTGTCCCTGCTGTTCGACCGGGGAAACGACCTGCAGCGATTTTTCCGCGGCCTCGCAGAGTTCGCGCAACTTGGCGATGTCCCCGGCGCGATGCCGGCCGAAGCAGAAGTTCGGCCCTTCCACGAGCCCGCGTGCCTGCAACTGCCGGCAAACGATCTGCTCGAAAAATTCCTCCGGCGTCAGCTTGAGCAAATCCCAATCGGTCGGATACGGCAAAATCGTGTCGACTCCCCGCGCGGCGAGCAGTTCGATTTTATGCTGCAGCGTGCACAACTGCGGCGGAGCGTCCTTCGGCCGGATGAGATATAGCGGATGAGGATCGAACGTCATCACCACCGCGGGAACCCTCTGCCGCCGCGCATCGGCGACCAGCGCCTCGATCATGCTCTGATGACCGCGATGCACGCCGTCGAAATTCCCGATGGAGACAATGCCTCCCCGATAGCGTTCGGGATCTCCAAAACGTTCAAACACTGACATATTACCCTGCACTTGAAAGTCTCGGGGCGGGGTTTGCGGTAACGGGGGTGGGGGTCAACCCCCCGAATCCGGGTTCCCGCCCCCCGGTCCCCGCTCCTCATCCCAGCCGATATTTTTTCAGTTTGTCTTTATCGAGTTCGATCCCCAGGCCCGGCCGGCACGGAATCTCCAGATATCCTTCCGCGTCGATGCGGAACGGTTCGACCGTCAAGTCTTCCAGATACGCGCAGGGCGTCAGATATTCCACGTACCGCGCCACCGGCATCGCCGCGGCGAGTTGCAGGTCGGCTGCCAGTCCGATGGCGGTGTTCCAGCCGTGCGAGACCATCTGGATGTTGTGGTCGAACGCCATCCAGGCGATGTGCCGCGATTCGGTCAGCCCGCCGTTTTTCGTACAATCGGGCTGAATGATGTCGACCGCCTTCTGCTCCAGCCAGGGCATGAAACTCTGCCGCCGCGTAAGGACTTCCCCCGTCGCAATCGGCACCGGCGAAGTCCGCGTCAATTCGATATACCCGGCGAGATCGTCGGGCGGAAGCGCCTCTTCGAACCACACGATATTATATTGAGACAGCATCTTCGCCGTTTCGCGGGCCCAGTTCACTCCATGCGGCCAGAACTGCTCGCTGCCGCCGGCGTCGACCATCAGTTCGATATCGTCGCCGACCGTCTTGCGAGCCGTGCGAATTAAGAGTTCATCAAACTTGCGGTCGCGTCGGCCGAACGGCCGCCAGCCGATTTTAATCGCTTTGAAGCCGCGTCCGACGGTATCGGTCAATTTTTCAGCGAGAACATTGGGTTCGTCGAACAGAATCGAGCCGTACGGTTTGATCCGCGAACGGTAATTGCCGCCGAGCAGCCGCGAGACCGGTTGACCGCACGCTTTCCCCATGATATCCCACAGGGCGATGTCAAGCCCGCTGATGGCATGTTCGACCGCCCCCCCGCGGCCTTGCCAGAATGTCGCTTGCCGCAGTTTTTCGGAGACCCGCTCGGGTTCGACGGCGCTTTCCCCGTTCATCAGCGGCCAGAGCAGCTTCATCGCCCCATGAATCAGCGAACCGGACGTAAAACAACTGCCGACCCCCTCGGTGCCGTCGTCGGTCTTGACGATTACCAGCGTGTGCAGGTCTTCCTCGGGTTCGTGCCCCTGCGGCCAGCCGCCGTCCACGGTTCCCCCGGTGAGCGGTATGACTTCGACATCGAAGATTTTCATGATGGTTAAGCCTGCGAAACGGTTGGGGCACAGCCTGCCGAATGAGAATCAACTTCATCTTCGCAGATGATATCCGAGTCGCGTGGAAAATTCGATCAATGCCGATTTGTTTCCTTTTCGCTCTCCTTTGAAAGAAGGCGTCTGAGGGCCGTTGTTCGATTTTGCGTCACGCATGATGCCAATCTGCCGCAAGATGCAGCGGTTGGATGTTGTATCCCCGTGCAAAAAATGCCGGCCCTCCGCAGGGGGGAGAAATATTTTTCGAAAGAAAGATCGCGAAATTCGTCCTGTTTTGCGGCGGTCTCGCCGGACGAATGCCGCCGCCGCCAGTTTTTCCGATGTCAATGGCGATTTGGCACGATTCGTGCGATTAGATTATACCATGCTGACGAGTTCTGGCCCGTACTCGTCAGTGTCAGGGATTTAGGCGTCTTGAGTGGTGGTGTCACTCAAGGCGCCTTTTTTTGAGTCAAGAGTCGAGAGACAAGAGCCAGAAAAGACAAGTTTCTGACTCATCCCTCATCCTTTAACTCACCCTTTCCCCACCAGCCAGATCCCCGTGGCCATCAACACGACCCCGCGGCGACGTCCATCTTGCGGCGGAAGCCCGGCGTCTCGAACATCACCTTGGCCCGGTTGGCGAGATACGCGTACGTCAGCTTGTCGCCGCAAATCACGACGGTGGCGATGAGCATGATAATCGCGGTATCGACCGGCGTGATATTCGTGAGATCGACATACGCCGGGAAGAACCCCATGTAAAAGACGATCGCCTTGGGATCGCCGAGCGTGATCAAGAACCCGCCGAGAAAACTGGAATACCCGGCTCCCTTGGAGTTCGTCTCGGTAACGCCCGCAACATCAGGCCGCGACCGCAGCGCACTCACCCCCAGCCAGATCAGATACGCCCCGCAGACATATTTGACGAGGGTGAACAGCCCGCTCATCGACTCGGCAACCTCGGAGAGGCTGTAAACCGCCAGCACGATAAACAGAAAGTCGGCGACGACGATCCCCGCGACCATCAAAGCCGCCTGCCGAAACCCCGCCGCAATAGCCCGCGCAACGACGGCAAAATCGCTGGGCTCGGGAGCGATGGCCAGGATGAGCATGGTGGTGAAGAGAGCGACGGTGCCGGTGGGGGTCATGGGGTGTCACTTTCCGCCGACATGATAATGCAAATACTCTACCGTCTGCATCCCCGGCCCGTTCGACCAGATCGTGTACTCCGTCATCTTTTGCTCGCGAATAACCGTGCCCATCGCATCGAGCAGTTCGGCGACGTATCGCTCGTCTCCCACGGCGAGATCCCCGATCGCTTTGATGTCCTTCTTCGGCACGAACACGAAATGCTTGGGATATGACGGCTTGGGATGTGCGAACGCCAGCATACGGTCGGTTTCGTAGACATTATTGGGGATCAGCCCCGGCGTTTTCAGCACGACGACCGACCCCACCAGTCCCAGAAATGCGGCGGGGCTGAGGCATTCCTCACACGTTGGCACCGTCAGTAACGACCGCCGTTGCGAGCTGGAGAAGATCACGCCGCCGACGATTACACCGATGAGAAATATCGCAACGCCGCGGATCAAGGGACGTTTCATGACCGGCTCCGCTTTAGTTTTGATTGTCCCTGAGCCAGAACGATTGGTATTGAGCGATCGGGAAAGGCACACTCATTCGGCCTGACGCCTATACTTCACCCGGAGGGGGGAAGGATGGGAAGAACCGTGTTTGCGCTTCGGGCTGGTCAGAGAAATCCACAGGCCGCCGATATACCGAGGCATCACGCCAGAATGTCCCTCACCGCTTGCCCGCCGTTGGCGGCTTTGCTGGGGCGGTTGTTTTGGTCGTAGACCAGCATGTCGGGGTTGAGGCCCAGGCATTCGTAGATCGTCGCGCAGATGTCCCCGCTGTTGACCGGCATCGACTTGATGAACGCCGCCTGATCGTCGGAAGCGCCGTACACCGATCCCCCCTTAATCCCCGCGCCGGCGAACATCGTCGAGTAGCAGTACGTCCAATGGTCGCGGCCGCCGTCGGCGTTGATCTTCGGAGTGCGTCCCATTTCGCTCATGATGACGACCAGCGTCTCATCGAGCAGACCGGTGGCGTCGAGATCTTCCATCAATGCGGAGAAAGTGAGATTGAAATTCGGCAGCAGGTGATCTTTCAACAACGGGAAGTTGCGCTGGTGCGTGTCCCAGACTTCCTGATTGAGGTTGAACCGCGCCACGTATCCGTCCCACGAAACGTTGACGAACCGCACGCCCGCTTCGATCAGCCGGCGGCCGATGAGCGTGCTGTTGCCGAAGAGCGTGTTGCCGTACCGTTCTCGCGTTTTCGGATCGACTTTGTCGAGATCGAAGGCATCGCGGACCTGCGACGATGAGAGCAGACTGAAAGCCTGTTGCTGGAAGCGGTCGAATTGCTTGGCGGGATCTTTCCCCTCGGTCTCGCGGACCTGGTGATCGAATTGTTCGAGCAGGCCGCGGCGGCGATCGAGGCGGTCGATCGTCATCTCGTTGGTGAGCGTGCCGTTGGGAAGCACGGGGACGCCGCGGACGATTTTCGGGTGGTAAACGACGTCTCCCTTGCCGTCATCCGAATAGGGCGTGCATTCGGTGAAGAGGGGATCGTGCTGCTGGCCGAGAAATCCGCCGTACGGACCGGGCTTTTGAACGGCGAGTCCCCAGCCGAGATAGTTCGGCAGGTACATGTAGTTGGGAACCCCGTTCTGTTCGGGGGTGATTGAACTGAAGACTGAGCCGACGCTGGGAGGATAGCTGTCTTTCGTCGAGCCGATGTCGGCGAGCGGTTGCTCGAAGCCGGTGTAGCTGGGGAGCGTGTTATGACAGCCTCCCTCGTGATGGCACGAGCGGACGATCGCCATGCGGTGCATCCATCGGGCGAAGCCGGGGAGATGTTCGCAGACGTCGATGCCGGGGACATTGGTGGCGATCGGTTTGAATTCCGTCCGAATGCCGACGGGGGCTTCGGGCTTCATGTCGACCATGTCCTGCGTGGCGGCTCCGCCCAGCAGATACAGGACGATCACGTTTTTAGCATGCCCGCCGTTGGCGAGATACCTCGGCACGTCTTCCTCGGCGAGAAGCGCGGGAAGATTGAGAGCCCCGCCGAAGGCGGAGAGTGCTCCGGCTTTTAGAGTTTCGCGTCGCGTAAACCCCTGACATGTCCGTCGCGGACTTCCCAGCATCGTTAACATGCGAGCCGCTCCTGTTTCGACAGATTGCTGAAACCCGGATCGTAAAAGATATTTATTTTAGCACAGCCTCTGTGCGAGGAATTTCGATCGGCTGTGTTGCGAATTTGTAAATGTCGCGGAAGTCGTGAACCGCCTTCAATAGATCGTCGTTCTGAGGAGAAGACCACAAGAAGAAGTCGTGCGACGCCGAAAACGGTTCGCCCACGGTTCGAGTGTAACTTTGACAATGACGAACTTCAAGATGAACTTAAGAATTAACCGCTTCCCCAGGCGAGACTTTCGGCGTATCGTCCGGGCGAATGATCGTTCGGGGGAGTTTATACAGGCTGCCGGCACGTTAACTTGGCACAATCCTTGCATTTTTACTTTTGACGCGAGTGACCGACTCGGACCGAACGGGATTGACCCCCTGCCCCGGAATATATAAATTTCGGACGGCAGAGTGTTTACGTCTCAGATTCGAGTCTCTCTTTGCGGGAGGAGCGTGAAAGGTCGGCCGCGGACCGCGTAAAATTGTCAGATGGCGGAATTGTCCGCCTGCCAGTATGACAGTGGCAGTTCCCGCCTCACGTTGCTTCCCGAGTGCCTATTCTCCAGTATTGAGTTCACCAATGGAATTTCTGCAAAAGATCGGCGATTTTTTCGTCGCATTAACCGCGTGGATCGAACATTTCATCACGCGGTTGTTCGGGTCGTCGAACGAACGACAGATCCGGCAACTCGGCTTTACCCGCGATAAGGCGGGGAATGAAGTCATCGCCTTCGGTTCGCTGCTCGACCAGATCAATCAGCTCGAATCGGTTTACGAGAAACTGTCGGACGAAGAATTGCGCCAAACCGCCACGAAACTGCGAGCCCGGCTCGCCAACGGCGTAACGCTCGACGACCTGTTGCCCGACGCCTTCGCCGCCGTGCGGGAATCGGGCAAGCGTCAATGCAAAATGCGGCATTACAACGTTCAAATGATCGGCGGTTATTTCCTGCATAAAGGGATGATCGCCGAAATGACCACCGGTGAAGGAAAAACGCTGGTCGCCACGCTTCCCTGTTTTCTCAACGCGCTCGTCGGCTCGGTGCACGTGGTGACGGTCAACGATTATCTGGCCCGCCGCGACATGGAATGGATGGGCCCGCTCTACATGGGTCTGGGTCTGACCGTCGGGGCGATTCAATCGAACATGAACAACGCCGAACGCCGCAAGGCGTACTCGTGCGATATCACCTACGGCACGAACAACGAGTTCGGCTTCGATTATCTCCGCGACAACATGGCCTCGGATAAAGAGGATCAGGTCCAGGGGCCTCTGGTTTATGCCGTCGTCGACGAAATCGATAACATTCTCATCGACGAAGCGCGAACTCCGCTGATCATCTCGGGGAAAGTCGAGCAAGACACCCGCCGCTATGCCAAAGCCGACCAGATCGTGCGGCAGCTCAAAAAAGACGTCGACTTCGAAATCAAGGAAAAAGAGCATACCTGCCACTTAACCGAAGCGGGGGTCCGGCACGCCGAACAGCTCGCCGGCGTCGAGAGTTTTTACACCGCCGGCAACATGGAATGGCCTCACCTGCTCGATAACGCGCTCAAGGCCCATAATCTTTACAAGCGCGATGTGAACTACGTCGTGCAGAACGGCAAGGTCGTCATTGTCGATGAGTTCACAGGACGGCTGATGGACGGCCGGCAGTGGAGCGACGGTCTGCATCAGTCGGTCGAAGCCAAAGAAGGAGTCGCGATTAAGGACGAGACGCAGACGCTCGCCACGATCACGCTGCAGAACTACTTCAAGCTGTACAAGAAACTGTGCGGCATGACCGGCACCGCGATGACCGAAGCGGCGGAATTCTGGAAGATTTACAAGCTCGACGTCGTCAACATTCCGACCAACCGGCCGATGAGGCGGATCAATCATCCCGACGTCATCTTCCGCACCGAGCGCGAAAAATGGAATGCGCTGGTCGACGAAATTCGAGACGTCCACCAAACCGGACGGCCGATTCTCGTCGGGACGGTCTCGATCGAAAAATCCGAACTGCTCAGCAGCCGGTTGGGAAAATTCGGCATCAAGCACAACGTGCTTAACGCCAAGCATCACGAACGCGAAGCCGAAATCATTTCACAGGCGGGACGCTGGGAAGCGGTGACCATCGCCACCAACATGGCAGGCCGCGGAACCGACATCATTCTCGGCGGAAACCCGGAATTCCCGGCATGGGAAGAACTGAGCAAGAGATACGCCAACCGGCTCGAAGTTCCCAAATCGGAATGGGACGAAGTCACCAACGCCATCGCCGAAAAAGAAGGAATGAAAGCCGAGGGCCGCAAGGTCGCGGACGCCGGCGGACTGCATGTCGTCGGGACCGAACGTCACGAAGCCCGGCGTATCGACCTGCAGCTTCGCGGACGCAGCGGCCGTCAGGGCGATCCCGGCGAGAGCCGCTTCTTCCTGTCGCTCGAAGACGATTTGATGCGCATCTTCGCCGGGGACTGGGTGAAAAACATACTCACCTCGCTGGGGATGAAAGAAGGCGAAGCGATCGAAAGCGGCATGGTCACCCGCCGCATCGAAGCCGCGCAGAAGAAGGTGGAAGAGCGTCACTTCGAAATGCGAAAACATCTGCTCGATTACGACGAAGTGATGGACGAGCAGCGCAAACGGGTCTATTCGTATCGCCAGCGAATTCTGGACGGCGGCAACTGCCGCATCCTGATATCGGAGATGATCGACCGCATGCTCAGGCGGTGGGTGCCGCATTTCCTCGAGCCGACGTTCAGCGATAAGACGATAAAGGATTGGGCCGCGCAGGTCATCCATCTCGAAGTCGACACGTCGCAGATTCACGGGATGGATAAGGAGCAACTGGACGAATTCCTCAGGGAAGAAGCGCTCACGCAGGCGCATGAGCTGATTCAGGAGCAGATAGACGAAAATCTTCCCGAGGGAGAGGAAAACGAAGCGGAATGGAACTGGCAGGCGCTCAGCAAATGGGCGAATGCGCATTTCGGCCTCAACACCAACGATCGCGAATTCCGCAAGATCGGCCGCGACGGCATCGAAGATTATCTCCGCGAGCGGGCCGACGAGGCGATCAGCCGATACGATTTGTCGGCGCTCGACATCTTTCTCGCCGCGGACTGGGGACGGCAGTCGCTGTCGAGCTGGCTGATGCAGCAATTCACCTTGCAGATCGAACCGAAAGAGTTCGAAGAACTTTCTATCGATCAAGCGATCGATCTGATTCGCGAACGGGTCGGCAAGCTGTACGAAGACAAGGAAATCGAATTCCCGGTCGCCGTCGGCTTGACGCGGTTCCTGATGCAAAAACCGGACGGCAGCGAGCGGTACGACCGCGAAGGGCTGGCGCGGTGGGCCAGTTCGCGATTTCACAGTTCGATCGATCTGGAGGAACTCAACCGGAAAAGCCGGGGCGAAATCCACGAGTTGCTGTCGACGACGAGTCAAAAGTTTCTGGAGAGCGGCGAAAGTCTCGAAACGATCAGAACGCTGGTCGACGCTGCGTATCCCGACCATCATCAGCACAACGGTTCGACGCAATCCGAACCGGAGGGGCTCGAACAACTGGTGACGTGGGTGAATTCGCACCTGAAAGCGAACTGGAAGGCCGGCGACTTAAAAACGCTGACGCGCGACCAGATGCAGATCAAGGTGATGGAGGAATACAACCTCTATTATCGCCCCGAACTCGCGCAGGCCGAGCGCTCGCTGATCCTCAGTATTCTCGACACCGCCTGGAAAGACCATCTGCACACGATGGATCATCTCCGCTCGGGGATCGGGCTGGTCGGGTACGCTCAGAAAGATCCCAAGGTCGAATACAAACGCGAAGGAATGCGGACGTTCGAACTGATGTGGGAACAAATCGCCCAGCAGGTCACGACGGCGATTTTCCGGCTGGAGAAAGAAAGCCCGCGGTTCGTCGGCTCGTTGTGGAGCATTTCCTCGGTCCGTCACGATGAAGTGGAACAGTTCGCCGCTCCCCCGCCGCCGACTGCACAAGCCCTGGCGGCGCAATCATCGCAGCAGCGCGAACCGCTCCCCGGCCAGGAGGTCGCGGTGATCGACCCGATCCGCAACATACAGCCGAAAGTCGGTCGAAACGACCCCTGCCCCTGCGGCAGCGGCAAAAAATATAAAAAGTGCCACGGAGCCGGAGTGTAAGAGAGTCAAGAGTCAAGGGACGAGAGTGAAAAATGTCGAATGTCGAAATCCGAATGTCGAATCAATGACGAAGTCCGAATGACAAAATGACGAACGGCATGTTTGATTTCTTCATTCGGATTTTAGGCCTTCGGATTTGAATCGACATTCGTGCTTCGTCATTCGTCAATTACAATACGAGGGGAATGGATGCCCTGGTCGTCGCTCTGGAACTTCTGTTATGCGTGTCTGATCGTCGCGGCTGCGCCGGTGCTGTTGTACCGCATGTTGGTGCACGGCAAGTACCGCGAGGGCTGGCCGGAAAAACTGCGGGGAATGCTTCCTCGTCTGGATGACGACGTGCCGACGATGTGGCTGCACGCCGTCAGCGTCGGCGAAGTGCTGCAACTGGCACCACTGCTCGAACAATTGCGGGTGTCGCGTCCCGGTTGGCGATTTGTGATCACCACGACCACAAACACCGGCTTGCAGGTCGCCCGGCAGAAGTATCCCGGCGACGTCGTCTGTTACGCCCCGCTCGACTTTTCGTGGGCCGTGCGCCGGGCGATTCAGCGGATTAAGCCGCGGCTGATCGCGCTCGTCGAGCTGGAGATCTGGCCGAACTTGCTGGCGGCCGCGAAGGCGAACGCTATTCCCGTGCTGTTGGTAAACGGCCGGATCAGCGGCAAGAGTTACCGTCGGTATCGGCGGTTCCGTCCGCTGCTGCGATCCACATTCGCCCGTTTGAGTGAAGCCGCGGTGCAGAATGACGAATATGCCGATCGACTTTGCGAATTGGGCGTGCCGCGGGAACGCCTGCACGTCACCGGTTCGATCAAATTCGACTGCATCTCCGCCGACCGCTCTGGTGGACTGACGCAGGAACTGCGAAATTGTTTCGGCATAACCCCGGATGAAACCGTCTTCATGGCGGGGAGTACGCAGCACCCCGAAGAAGAGATCGCCTTGCGAATTTATCGCGATTTATTATCCCGGCATCCGTCTCTGCGGTTGATTCTCGTTCCCCGGCATAAAGAACGCTTCGACGAAGTCGCCGAATTGATCGAACGCCGGGGATTGCCGTTGATGCGGCGAAGTCACCGCCGTCAGCAGGGGCCGGTGGCCGCAACGGGTGAACCAACGGGAACAATTCCCCCCATCGGGTTGCTCGATACGTTGGGCGAGCAACCCGCCTGTTGGGGCCTGGCCGACGTCGCGTTCGTGGGAGGCAGCCTCACCCGCCGCGGCGGACAAAACATGATCGAACCGGCCAGTTGCGGCGCGGCGGTGCTGTTCGGTCCGCATACGCACAACTTTAAAGACGTCGTCGAGCTGTTATTGACCCGCGACGCGGCCCGCGTCGTCCGCAACGAGGGGGAGTTTCAGCGGACCGTCGCCGAATTGCTGGATGATCCCGAAGCCGCTCGGCGGATGGGCCGTCGCGCCCAGATTCTGGTCCATAATCAGCAAGGGGCGACCGCCCGCACCGTAGAGGCGGTTCTCCCTTATTGTACAAAGACCGAAAAAAACCACACCGATAACCCCTGTACTTTGCCGGCGGATACATTATCATCGAATCGAGCGGCTTGATTGCCGCCGAAGTGGCGAATACCCCTAAAACCTGTCGGATGCGATCGGCCCGTAACGATTTCAGGGCACGAATCCGCCGTTTCGAGGGTTTTTATATCGCTTTATGACGTTGAGCAAAACCTCTCGTCATTCTATAATCTTGGCTCTTTGACAAGACATTCCAGATATTGCCGTTGAGCCTGTTTCTCTTGGAGATCCTAGATGTCGAATTTTTTGTTCACCAGTGAATCAGTCAGTTCCGGACACCCCGACAAGGTGGCCGATCAGGTTTCCGATGGGATTTTGGACGCCTTGCTCGCGGGCGACCCGCGGTCGCGCGTCGCGTGCGAAACGCTGTGCACGACCGATCTGGTGGTTCTTTCGGGCGAAATTACGACTCAAGCGAAAGTCGATTACGTCCATGTGGCCCGCGAGGTCATTCGCCAGATCGGGTATTGCCAGACCGAAGACGACATCGGGTTCGACGCCGACACCTGCAAAGTGCTGGTCGCCCTGCACAGTCAAAGCGGCGACATCGCTCAAGGAGTCGATCGCGATGGGGCCGGCGACCAGGGATTGATGTTCGGCTATGCCTGCGATCAGACGCCCGAACTGATGCCGCTGCCGATCGCCCTGTCGCATAAACTGCTGCTGAAACTCACCGAACTGCGCGAGAAAAAGGACGTCGACTGGATTCGTCCCGACAGCAAAAGTCAGGTGACGGTCGAATACCGCGACGGCAAACCGGTGGGCATCGCCGCGGTGGTGCTCTCGACGCAGCATCGCGATTCGGTCTCGCAGGAAGAAATTCACGAATACATTAAGAGCAAAGTGATTCAGCCGATCATTCCGAAGGAATTGCTCACTTCGGCGACGAAATATCACATCAACCCCACGGGTCGATTCGTCATCGGCGGACCGCACGGCGATACAGGGCTCACCGGTCGAAAAATCATTGTCGATACGTACGGCGGCTGGGGCCGGCACGGCGGCGGCGCCTTTAGCGGTAAAGATTCCACAAAGGTCGATCGCTCGGCGGCATACATGGCTCGTCACATCGCCAAAAACGTGGTTGCCGCCGGCCTGGCGAAGGAATGCGAAGTGCAACTGGCGTACGCCATCGGCGTGGCCGAACCCGTCAGCGTGAAGGTCGACACGTCGGGAACGGGGACCGTCGACGAATTGAAAATCGCAACCGCCGTCCGAGAGATTTTCCCGTTGACTCCGCAGGGAATCATCAATTATCTGCAGTTGCGTCGGCCGATTTTCCAGAAGACCGCGGCGGGAGGCCACTTCGGCCGCGACGATGCCGATTTCACCTGGGAATCGACCGAACGGGCCAAAGACCTGAAAAACGCCGCCCAGTAAACCCTTCTCCTGCGGGGAGAAGGTGGCCGCAGGCCGGATGAGGGTGACTTTCGAGTAGCCGTCCCGGAGTATCAAAGGAATGAACTCCATGACCAGACTTCGCATGCGTGCGTCATTGGCTGACGTCGGATTCTCGCGCGAGAGCGTCGCACAAGGAGTGCTCGCGACGCTCTGGCTGTTCGCCGGTATCATTTGCTGGCGACGGCTCGCGGGGGGATTTTCGCCCCCGGCCTCGATCGGGCTCGCCATCTTTGCAGGATTGACGGCGACCCTCGCGGGAATGTGCGCCTGGTGGTGGAAATCGGCGGCGGATTCAATCGCGTCGACGGACAAATCGCCTGCATCTCTCGATTTCCTGTCGGTCAGTCGTTTGATCGCCGATCCCCGATGGCAAGGTTTCGACTTTCTGCTACCCCCCTTCATCCTCGGCTGGGCTCTGCTCCCGGATCGCAGCGTCATGGGCGTCTCTCTATTGTCGGCGGGGACGGCGGTCGCGCTGTGCGGCATGAACTGGTCTCGTGAAGCGCTGAAAATATCAGCCGATCTTGCCGAACTGACGGACCAAGCCGACACGGTGTATCCGCAAGTATTAGCCGTTGAGAGCGACGATGAACACGAATTCGCCGCGACGTCATCGATTATGACCGCCACATCGGCGGCGCCGATTTTTGAACACATCGCCGCTGAGGAGCGTCCGACCGTCGACGAAGTCGTATCGGATGTCGATCTCGAACCCAAAGAATCGCCAAGAAGCGAACACGTGACGCTCTGGATGACCCGGCAGCGGGATGGCGACGGGTGCGATTCGCTTGAAGGAGGGACGAAAGTCCATTTTCTCGCCGGTCAAAAACTGTCGGTCGTGCATCTCGGGTTTTTCCCGTCGTTCGCCCAGACGCCCGAAATGGAATGCGAAATTCTCGACGAGGGAACGTTTCACATCCGTCCGCCAGCGGTTTATCCATATGGCGCCCGGCTGGAGATTCAGCGGTCGGCACCGCTCGACGACGGGGCAGTCGTCGAACTCGGTTTCCTCGCCCGTGCACAACGGCCTGCGTTGTCCCCCGCCGCTTAATCGGCCGTACGCATTTCGAGGCAAATCGAGTCCCACACCGGGCGTTCGTTTTCGTCCGCGAACACCCCGTGGGCAAACAGTCGTAACTCCAGTTCATTGCGGAGGTTCAAACGTGATGTGATATCGAAGCCGGTTGTCAAATCCTCGGGGGAGACAACGCCGAGAAATTCACCGTTCAGTGAGATATCCCCCCGCGCGGACAGACCGGTGACGACCAGCCAGACCTCTTCGTCCGCGGTCAGACCGGTCGGACGATTAAACGCACGGGTGAAAAGGATGTCCGGCGTGGCGGACAAATCGACCTCCCCGTTGCCGTCATGTCGGTTTTTAATGACGGACCACGTCGCCGGCATGTGAATTCTCGGAGTCCGCTCACGTCGCGGCTCGCTGGCCGAAGACGTCTCGCGAACCGAAGTCCTCAAGAATTCGTAGCCCCAGGGCCCTTTTAAAAAAATCCGATGGAGAATCGTCATCTTCACCCCGAAATTGGATGCCTTCGCGTTGACTCGACGGCAACATGAACGATGCGGACTCGCCGCCGCCGGCGTTCGACCGTTCGTGAAAGGCGCGTCACGAGTCTCCCGATCGAGCCGTTAAAACAGAGTTTAGCCGTCGTGCGGAACTCCGAAAAAAGGATTTCAAAACTTGAAAAACATGCCGAAATCACGCTGGTTTCAAAATCCCCCAGCCGTTATACTTCCACAGGTTTGCCGACGGAAAGTTTCATAACCCTCGGGACGGCTCGCTTCCTGCGAGGCATTGCGCGGCGAGAATATTCACCGATCGGTTCATGAAACCAGCAGAGGATCCGGGACTTATCTCACCGGGTTAATCAACCACAGTCTCCTCTCAGAATCAATCACGTCACCCGGTATGATCACGACAGCATCGCCAAAATTTGCGTCTGAACATCTTCCCGAAGCCGCAAGGGCCGCCGGGAAATTGCATACACAGCGTACCCATTCGCTGTTCGGCGTGCAAATTGTCTCGTGCGGTTCGTACGTCCCCAACAACGTGGTGACGAATGAAGACCTACAGCGGGAGTATGGCTTCGACCCCGATTGGATCGTGCAGCGAACCGGTATCCGCGAACGCCGTCACGCTCCGAAAGATCAAGCCACCAGCGATCTGTGCATCGAAGCCGGGCGCAAGGCGATTCGTGCGGCGCGCATCGATCCTTCCGAAATTGACTTGCTCGTGGTCGGCACGTTTACGCCCGATTTTCAGTGTCCGTCGACCGCGTGTCTCGTTCAAGAAAAATTGGGCATTAACGCCCCCGCGTTCGACGTGGCCGCGGCGTGCTCGGGATTCATGTACGCTCTCATCACCGCGGCACAATACGTCGCGACCGGCAACAGCGAACTGGCATTGGTGATCGCCGGCGATTGTAACAGCCGCATCGTCAATCCGCGCGATCAGCGCACCGCCCCGTTATTCGGCGACGGAGCCGGGGCCGTGCTGTTGGCGCGGGGCGAACCGCATCAGGGCCTGCTTTGTTATCAGATGGGAGCGGACGGCAGCGGCGGTTCGCTGCTCGATCGCCCCGCCGGCGGTTCGAGAAACCCGATTCAGGCCAGCGATCTCGACGCGGGAAACCATTATCTGCATATGGACGGCCGCAACGTCTTCAAATGGGCCGTGCGCGTCGTCGCCGATACGATCGATCTCATGCTCGCCAAAACGGGACTCGACGTTCACGACATTTCGCTGTATCTGTTGCATCAGGCGAACTTCCGCATCATCGACGCGGCGATCGACCAACTGGGGATTCCCCGCGACAAGGTCAGCCTCAATCTCGACCGCTACGGCAACACCTCCGGCGGTTCGATCCCGCTGATTCTCGACGAGGCCTTCCAGGCCGGCAAAATTCATCGCGGCGACATTCTGCTCATGAGCGGTTTCGGCGCCGGTTTGACCTGGGGCACGGCGCTGTTCCGCTGGTAGAAATCGCTCCGCTACGGAAACCCTCCGCGTCGCGGCTAGCCGAAGAACCCCTTGTGCTGTTCCGTCTCACGACCCTCGACTTTCTCCAATCGCGCAACTTTTCGATTCAGCAATTGCCGAGAGGGGGAGCGGAACGGTAGAATGCATGATCGAGCGAGGCGGCATCGCACGTGGTTGTGATTCCCGAATGTCCCGCTCGTTCTGCTTCGAAGGTCGCCAGCGAATCAGTATCGATATGAATCACCAACATGGACCGTTGTTTTGGTCGTTCAGTCTGGGTGAATGGTTCGCCACCCGGATTCGGGTGAGTTACTTCTTTCCGATCCTGATCGCCTTTCTCCTCTTAAAGCTCGACTGGCCGATCGCCTCGATTGTCTTCGGCATCTTCTTCGTCTCGGTCTTTCTCCACGAAATGGTCGGGCATATCCTCATCGCCCGGCTGACCGGCGGCAGCGGCAACGAAGTTCTGCTCTATCCCCTCGGCGGACTGGCGACGACGATCCCCGCCCCCACGCGGCTGTCGCAATTGCTCACCCCCGCCGGCGGACCGCTCGTCCATCTCGCCATCTGCTGCATGACGTTTCCGGCGACGTATCACTCCGAATACTGGACCGCCGCGATCAATCCGCTGATCTTGCCGAATGTGACTCTCGCCGCGGGCTGGCTCGTGCCGACGCTCGTGCTGATTTTCGATATCAATCTGCTGATGCTGCTCGCAAACGTGATACCGATCTACCCGCTCGACGGCGGGCAGTTTCTCTCCAACGCCCTGTCGTTTTATCTCGACGGCCGGCTGGTGCGCGAGGTGATGATCAAGACCGGGGTCTGCTGCGCGCTGCTGATTATGTTCGCCGGGCTGTGGGTCAATTCGACGATCGCGGTGTTCGCCGGGGCGATACTCTTGATATTGAACCTGCAGCTCAGCCAGCAGCAAGAGTACGAGGAATCGTACACCGAAACGTTCTTGGGATACGATTTCTCTCAAGGCTACACGAGTCTCGAACAGTCGACCGAAACGCAGACTCAGAAGCGAAAGTCGTTCTGGCGCCGCTGGCAGGAACGCCGCGAAGAAGAGAAACTGCGGCAATCGCAAGAGCGCGAACGGGAAGACGAACTCCAACTCGATTCGATCCTCGAAAAACTGCACACCGGCGGGCAAGAGGCATTAACCGAGCAGGAAAAGCAAGTCCTCAACCGCGCCAGCGCCCGTTACCGCAACCGCAAACAAGGGACCGAGTCGGCCGAGTAGTTGCATCACATGATCGAAAAATAATTCCCGACCGCGAAATCGAACCCGGCACTGGTCAGCTTCTTTGGCACCTTCTTGTAGATGCAGAAGTTGCGAACCTGCAATAACAAGTCGCGCGGCTGACAGGCTCGGAACGGGCGGTTCACTTTCTTGTAATGCGTTTCGATCAGATAATTCACCGAGTCGTGGTCGAATTCGAATCCCATCTTCGGGGCGAGAATCTGAAACAGTTTGCGAAAATCGTCTTCGGTCGGATCGGGAACTTCGATCTTGTACGGAATTCGCCGCAAGAACGCTCCGTCGACCAGATCTTTCGGCTGCAGGTTCGTCGAGAAAATGATGAGTTGATCAAACGGCACTTGAATCTTCTTGCCGCTGGGCATGTTCAGGAAGTCGTAACGTTTTTCGAGCGGCACGATCCAGCGGTTGAGCAGTTCGGTCACCGGCATGCGCTGGCGGCCGAAGTCGTCGATTACCAGCGTGCCGCAGTTGCTCTTGAGCTGCAGCGGCGCTTCGCAGATTTTCGTCTGCATGTTCTGAGTGACTTCGAGGGCGTCCATCGTCAACTCGCCGCCGGCGACGACCGTCGGACGCACGATCTGCACCCAGCGCTGGTCGATTCCCGAAAGATCGAACAGCCCCGCTTGAACGTTCTCGACCTGTACTTCTTCATGCAGTCCCGGATCGAACAGCCGCATAATTTCACCGTCGATGCCCAGCGTCCGCGGGATCCAGATCGTACTGCCGAACGATTTGGTGATGCGCTCGGCGATGCTGGTTTTTCCGTTCCCCGGTTCGCCGAACAGGAACATCCCGCGCCCCGAATTGATCGCGGGGCCGAGGCGGTCGAGCATCGATTCATCGATGATCAAATCGGAAAACGCGCGGCGGAGATCGTCCTCCGTCGCCTCTTGCTTGGCAATGCTCTGGGCGGCCATCGCCTTGAGATAGTCTTTGAGTCCGACGGGAGCCGCCCCGAAATAGTTGCATTCTTCGCTATAGCGGCGTCCGCGGTCGCGGCCGACTTCGGTGATGGTGAACTCGTAGTCCCCCATCGTCGCCGCCCCTTTGAGGGCGAGCAGTTGCTGCTGCTTCAAGTCTTTAAGAATCGGTTCCACGAGATTGAACGACAAGCGGAGTTGCGACGAAATCGCTCGTCCCGATGCCGCCCCTTTGGCCAGCAGTATCTTGAAAATCAGGCGTTCGACTTCTTCCACCATTAATCCGGTCTCGGCGAGCGTGGCGGGCGCTTTCGGAAAAAACGGCTGATTGGCGTCGTCGGCTTGTCCGCCGAGCAGTTGACTCACGCGGCTGAACAACGCCGAGAGTTGCGGATTCGCTTTCACCGCCGGAGACGGATCACCGGCGTCTTTGTCGTCAGCGGTCTCGCGTGGGAGCGAAGCGGCACTTTCGCCGGCGTCGGCAGCGTCGGCCGTCGACGGCGTTTCCTGGTCGGACGAACCGATGCCGCCAGCGAGGTCGGAAAAATCGAGCTGCAAATCGGAGAGCGGCCCGGCTCCTTGTTGCGTCGGCCGGCTGGCAAACGGCGACGCGACTCCGGAGGGCGTCTCCTTTTTGGTCTCGGCACGAAGTTCCGCCAGCAATTCCTCGGGATTGAGCAATGTGGTTTTTTCAGTCATGGAGGGGAACCAAAAATGGTGAGTGCAATCCGTTATGAGATCGAAAGTGCGGCATTTTGATCAATGAAAGATCGACATTAGAGGATATGTCATCGGGCGCGCGGGTCAAATTCCGCAGGAGGCGTGAACCGCGGTTGCCTCAAATCGATGTGACCTGCCGAACACTTGCGGTATAATCGGCACAGCCGGTCGATCCGTCGCCCGCCGCGCAATGCGTGCCGTCGGCATCAATTGAATATCGGAATTCCCAACGACGCGAGAGGAAATGAAATGAGGTTTAATGATCGTGCCGTCATCGTCACCGGCGGCAGCAAAGGAATCGGCGAAGGCTGTTCGCGCGTGTTCTGCGCCGAGGGGGGACTCGTCGCCATCCTCGCCCGCGGCGCCGACGCGGGAAAAAAACTTGCCGAGGAACTTTCGCATCAGGGACCGGGACGGGCGATCTTTATTCAATGCGACGTCGGCGAGCCACGGCAGCTTATGGATGCGATCGAAAGGACGGTGCAAGAATTCGGCCGGTTGGATTGCATCATCAACAACGCGGGGGTGCATCCTCCCGCGTCCACCATCGACGACACCACGATCGAAGCGATGGAAGAACTGATGCGGGTGAATTATCTGAGCACGTTCGTCGGTTCCAAATACGCCGTACCGCATCTGCGGAAGACGAGAGGGACGATCATCAATATGTCGTCGATGACGGCGGTCCTCGGGCAGGAACATTCGACGGCGTACTGCGCAACAAAAGGAGCGCAAGTGAGTCTCACGAAGTCTCTCGCGATCGAACTCGGCCGCGAGGGAATTCGCGTGAACGCGATTCTCCCCAGCAACATCGACACCCCGCTGATGCGCGACTGGGCCGCCACGCTGGATGACCCGAACTCGGCCCTCGACCGCGTCTCCAAGCTGCAAGTCTTCGGCCGCATGGGCACGATCGAAGAAATGGGCCGCATCGCACTGTTTCTGGCGACGGAGGATTCGTCGTTTTTAACGGGCCAGGCGATTGAAGCCGAGGGAGGGGCGAGTTTGGATTATTGAGGTTGCCTTCGAACCCCCTCCGAGGGCTGAATTGCAGTTGTGATCTACCCACGCCCTTATCTGCTTGATAAACTGATGCTTGCGCGTTCACGCCACGACTTAACATGCTGGAGAATCCTCGCCTCATGAAGCCGCTCCCCGTCACTCATCCATTTGATGCCTCCCGTCGACTGATGATCGGCGGGACCGCGGGCGTGTTGGGGCTTACGCTGCCGCAACTGTTGGCGCTACAGGCACGAGGGGCGACGAATGAAACAAAAACGGGTGCGGCGAAGCGGGTGATTGTGATCCTCGAACAGGGGGGACTCTCGCATATCGATACGTGGGATCCCAAGCCCGACGCCGTCGCCGAGCATCGCAGCCCGCATCGGCCGATCTCCACCAGCGTGGCGGGGATGCAGTTCACGTCGCTCTTGCCGCACACGGCGAAGATCGCTCACAAGCTGGCGGTGATTCGCTCGATGACGCATTCGAAAGCCGGGGCCGATGCCCATCCGAACGGGACGCAGTATGCCCTCTCGGGAGCTCATCCCGGCAGTCCGATCGAGATGCCCGACATCGGTTCGGTCGTCACGAAACTGATGGGGACCGAGGCCCCTGCCCTGCCGCCGTATGTGATGGTCCCCGGCAACAGCGAACAAGCCGCCGAGACGCGAACGGGGTTTCTGCCGACGTCGCTCCGCGTCTTCAAAACCGGCGGACACGATCTCTCGGCGACCGACTGGAAAGTCGCCGACCTGTTGGCCCGCGGCGAGAATATCCCCTCGCGGTTATCCGGGCGACGACAATTGCTCTCGGCGATCGATCGCGGTTTCATCGGCAATGTCGGTTCGCTCGACGGGATGGATCGCTTTTACGAGCAGGCGTTCGACACGCTGACGAGTCCGCAGGTCACGAAAGCGTTCGATTTGAACGCCGAGCCCGAGAACGTCCGCGAGCGTTACGGCAAAGGACATCGCGGCTCGTGTTACCTGCTCGGACGAAAATTGATCGAAGCGGGCGTACGGTTCGTCACCGTTGACGTCCGCTGGCCGCTCACGCCCGAAACGCCGGGCGGGTTTAATCTGAATTGGGATCATCACGATCTCATCTACACGCCGGCCTCATGCGGTACGGTTCGCGACAAAGCGGGGGGCGAAGGGCGTTACGGCATCGGTCACTGGGTGATGATGGGGAGCACCGATCAGGCGTTCGCCGCGCTGGTGAGCGATCTCGATGAGCGCGGCCTGCTCGATGAGACGCTGGTCTGTTTCGTCTCCGAATTCGGCCGTACGCCGTGGCTGAATAAATTCGCCGGGCGCGACCATTGGACTCATGCGTATTCGATCGCCTTTGCGGGGGCGGGTATTCCCGGCGGGCAGATCATCGGCGCCAGCGACCGCGACGGCGGGTATGCGATTACGCATCCGCACACGCCTGAAGATTATGCGACGACGATCTACGAAAAGCTCGGCATCGACCGCAACCAGCCGCTCTACACGCCGACGAACCGTCCCGTGCATTTCGGACATTTAGGCGAGCCGATTGCGGAGTTGTTTTGAATACCCTTCAGGAATTTCTCGTTGAAGGGAATCAACTCAATTTCTGTTTCCCGAACGCGAGCCGGCACATGACCTATCAGCACATTCAGTACGCACCGCTGCATTTGTTATCGCATGTGATCGCGATCGGCATGATCGTCTCAGCGTGGTTTTCTCGTCACGAAGCGGCGTGGGTCGCGGTGCTGCTGGTGGTGGTTGGTCTGTTGATGTCGGCGATCGCTTTCTCGTTCCGGTATCTGATGGTGAGCGATGAAGGGGACATGCTGGCGCTGCAATACGGTCCGTTGCCGCTTTTCAGAAAACGGATTCCATACGATCAGATAACCGCTGTCGAGCCGGGGAAATCTTCGTTCGTCGACGGCTGGGGCATCCACTACATTCCCGGCCACGGCTGGACGTACAATCTGTGGGGTTACGACTGCGTGAAACTGACGCTCAGCGACGGAAAGACACAAATCGGCACCGATGATGCGGCGAATCTGGCGGAGTTTCTGCGAGGGAAGATTCAGCGTGATGTGTAGTGTGACGTCAATCGTCGAGTGGCGGGTAGACTCCGAGCATTGTAACCCGGAGCGTCAGCGACGGACCCCATTGACGATATTCGCGTGTGAACTCCCTCGCTGACGCTTCGGATTACTTTTACCGTAAGTCGCATAAAAAAGCCGTGACCTTTTGGGTCACGGCTTTGGCAATAAACTCATTTCGTGATTGGCGACGGACGAGTCGCTGCGAGAAGGACGGCGATCTGGTCGTGCGAGCACGCACCGTAGTGATCCTGGTCCACGCTATTGGTTAGGCACCTCCGACGGAATCAGCGAGTTTATTGTGTCTCAAGATGTGGGCTTTGAATGTTACGCGCGGGCGAACTGTAGCGGACGACGGCAAAACGAGAAAGAGGAGTTTTTACCCTTTACTGACCGAGGGTGCACGTCAGCTTTTGCGCGCAGAGGTGCGGACTGAAAATCGTCAATAG
>JBBECD010000082.1:0-5662 GCA_040881995.1 Planctomycetaceae bacterium | reverse complement strand
GGATTCCGGCTTGACAAGGCTCTACATAACAGGCGCGAAGGCGCAAAGAAATCCAAAACAATTGCATCGGCAAGTCGGCCTCTTTCCTTTGCGAGCTTTGCGTCTTTGCGTGAAACCTGCCTTTCATCGGGTGCAGACATCGGGCATGTCCGCAGATTTTTGCAGATCGACGCAGATGAAAACTCATGAATCTGTAACGCTTAAGCCGAACGGCCTGTCTTTGTAGGAGTCCAGCCTTTAGGCTGTCTTGTGTTCTAGGAGCAGGCTAAAGCCTGTACTCCTACACCCTCTCGACAAACGATTTCTTTACTCGGCGTAATCGGGAGATTCCCGGTCGAGGATTCGGCGGATCGCCGCCAAGTGGCGTGCGGCGAACGATTGGTCTTCGATGAACTGCGTGTACGTCTTTCGGCAGACCTCATCGTCGACGATCTTGAGCGTCTTGTGCGTCGATTGCGCCAAGACCTGCACGGTGCAGGCCCGTTCGAGATAATACAAATCGTCGAAGGCGACGGCGATGTTCGCGCCGACCACGACCACGCCGTGATTGGCGAGAAATAAGACCCGCTTGCCCCCCATCTGGGAGCAGATGCGGTCCCCTTCCCCGGCGTCGAGGGCCAACCCCTGATAATCGTCGTCGTAGGCGACGTCGTTGTAGAAGCGCAGCGAATTCTGGCAGCACATTTCCAATCGGCCGAATTCGAGCGACGTGAGCGCCGTCGCGTACGGCATGTGCGTATGCAGCACGCATCGGGCCTGCGGCAAAGTGGCGTGAATTCGCCAATGGATGAACAACGCCGTCGGCTCGACTTTTCCGGTTCCCTCGACGACGTCTCCCACGTCGCTGACGAGCAACAAATCGCTCGCCTTCAGTTCCGACCAGTGCACGCCGAACGGGTTGATCAGAAAATGCCGCTCGTCGGCCATGTACGAATAATGGTTGCAGATGCCTTCGCTGAGATCGAGACGATGCGACCAGCGAAAAATCGCCGCGAGATCGCGGCGTGCGGTTTGAATGTCGTTTGCCATGATGGTTTTTTAAGTGTCACCCGTACGAAGCGTGGATGTCGTATGTGATGCAAGGCAACGCAATCTTATTCGTCTCACGAGGGCTCCGGTTCGACCTCCGGTTTTTCGTCGGGGTCGATCCAGATCCACATGATCGCGCCGAAAACGCAGAAGGCGCTGGCGATCCACAGACTCTTGTCCCAGCCGAATTGTTCGCCGATGTGCGGCGTGAGCACCGGCGCGATGATGCCGCCGAGATTGCCGCCGGTGTTGAAAATGCCGGCGGCGGTTCCGCCGTGCTGGCGGCCCGACTTGACGGCGAGCGTCCACATCGGTCCTTCGCACATGCCGATTCCCGCCAAAGCCAGCATGAACCAGATCAGCACGACTTTCGGTTCAGTGGCATAGCCGCCGAGAATGACGCAGACCGCGCTGGTCGACATTCCCAGAATCGGTATGAGCGCCAGCGGCGAGATGCGAAGCTTCATACGCGTCAGGTGCCGGATGACGTATCCCCCCCCGAACATACCGGCCGCCATCGCCAGCAGCGAGATCGTCGAATACGTACGGCTCATCTCGGTGCTCAGGTGCAGCGTGTCGGTGTAATAATGTTCGACCCAGTAGAAGAAAACATATTGAAAATACCCGACGGCAGAATAGCTGAGCGTCAGGCATAACAGGTTTTTGTCCCGCAGCAATTCGAGCGTCTGCGCCAGACTGTTTTTGGGGCGGGACGAGCGTTCGGCGTAAACGTCGTCCTCAACGTCGGGAGGGACTTCGGCCCGTTCGGGAGCCGGAAATTCCCGGGCGAACAACGTCCAGCCGGTGATGACGATCAACATCATGCCTCCGGCGATGACGAAGGCCATCGGCCAGCCGAATTCATCCATGAACCAGCCGAACAGATAAAACGTGCTGGAAATTCCGAGCAAAGCCGCCGCCGTCACCAGACCGTTGGCGAACGGCTGTTCGGCGAGCGGCAGCCAGCGGGAGACGACGCGGGATGCGCCGGGATGCAGCGGTGCGCTCGTGATGCCCGCAACGCCGCGGACGACGATCAGTGCGATCAGCACGGAACTGGGAATGGGAAACATCGAAACGATTCCCGACGTCGCCTCCAGCAACGCAAAGCTGAACCCCATGATCGCCAAGGCTTTGACCGCACCGATCTTGTCGATCAGCCAGCCCCCCGGCGTCATGAAGATCGTGTACATCATCAGAAACGCGCTGTAGACGAAGCCCATTTCCGTGGTGGAGAATCCGTATTGTTCGATCAGCCGTTCCGTCCCGGCCACGGAAATGCTGATGCGGTTGAAGTGTGCCATGAAGGCGATCATCATCAGGAATGCCACGATTCCCCAGCGTCGGCCGATCACCGGTTGTTGCATTCCATCCGACATGGCGCATGTTTCCCTTCACGGGGTGTCGATGTTCTTCGGGAAGGACCGGTCGGCACGGCGTAGCCTCACCGGTCGCGGCGGATCTCGCTCAACCAGACTGCACGATTATTCGCGTAAAGTCAACGCCGCGACGGTAAAGAAAATGCGGGAAAGACGAATGGCCACAAAAGACGCAAAAGTCACAAAATGGTAGAGTCGTGACTGACGCGGATGTGATCTGATGGTGAATGGAGATTATTCGTCCGTCTTGAGCGGCTTGTATTCGTGATCGCGTTTGCGGAGGACCGTCGCTTCGGTGATCTGGTCTTTTTTCTCGATTTGCCAGACGACGTCCATTCCTTCGACCACGCGGCCGAAGACCGTGTGGCCCGATTCTTCTTCGCGGTTCACGTTCAGATGCGGCGTCGGCAGGTGCGTGATGAAGAATTGCGAGCCGCCGGTATCTTTGCCGCGATGGGCCATGCTCAGCGAACCGGTGAAATGTTTGCGGGCATTCTCGCCGTAGCATTCGCAGGGGATGGTGTAGCCGGGGCCGCCTCCGCCGTCGTTGCTGGGATCGGTATCTTTGGAGTTCGGATCGCCTCCCTGCACCATGAAGTTGGGGATCACGCGGTGAAACGTCGTGCCGTCGTAGGCTTTCGATTCGACGAGGCTGATGAAGTTGGCGACGGTGTTCGGCGCTTCGTTCTCGAAGAGTTCGATCTCGACGTCCCCTTTATCGGTCTTGAACAGCACGCGGGGAAGTTCCTCCCCTGCCGGGGCATTGGCTTCCTGCTCGCGAATCGCCTGCTCCGCCTTCCAGAATTCGATGTAATCGGCGGCGTCGCCGAGGTAGCGTTCGCCGAGGTTCGGGTCGAGCAGCAATTCGGCGTTCGCTTCGTCGAGCCACGTCTTGGCGGTCTCGAAATTCTGCAAGGCGAAATGAGCGACGCCGCCGTAGTTGAGCACCGGTTTCGTTTTGTGGCCGGCGTCGTAGAGCTTTTGAGCCCAGTCGGCGACCTTTTGATACTGATTCTTCTCCCAGGCCAGCGCGAGCGCGATTTCGATCGCCTCGGAATCCTCAGGGTTTAAATCGGCGACTTTCTCGGCCAGCGCCAACAGGTCGGGCCGAACTTTTTGTTCGAAGTTCTTGATCAGATCGGTGTATTTTTTCTGGATCGATTTTTTGCCGTCCAAATCGGCCTTTTTGAACTCCAGTTCCAGTTCCACCAGTTTGCCGGCCATCTCCTGGCGTTGTTCGAGCAGGCTTTTCCATTTCGACAAAATCTCATCGTCGGAGAGCGAGGCGACGTCGAGCGGAGCCTCCTCGGCGTCGTCGGCCTGCGCCAGTTGCCGGTCGATGGGATCTCGTTCGCTCGCGGTGAGCGAAGGACTGACAACGGCAGTCCATGCGCTGCATGCGAACAGACTTCCGAAGAAAAGTACGGTCATCGGTTTTCGTGAGATCACGCTGAAGGCTCCTTTTTTTCGCGAATGAGGGAATCGCCTGGCTTCGTGGCGATGTAGGCGGAATGTGCGGTCGTCACGTCTCGATCGCGCGCCGTGCGGACGCATACAGACAGTGTATGAATCCCTCCAGGCGATGAGAAGTCAGCGGGCGATGTCTTTGCAGGAGTTCAGCCTTTGGGCTGTGGTTTTTATGGTTCATCCGGCAATTGCATATTAAAGTTAGCTTCGGCGTACGTCTCATTCAAAATAATCGGATCATGATCGACATTGCGTTCGGGAGTTGGTCTCTCCATTGAAGCGGCATTCTTGATTTCAGGCCCGAAGGGGCCGGCCGGTCGTCTAGCCCGGTCCGCAGGGCCGGGTGGGCGGCCCCCCACCCACGATTTCTTTTCGGCCCAACGGGCCAACAGATCGGTTGCGGCCGTCGTTGGTATTGATCTGCCGGCCCGTTGGGCCTGATGCGGGCAATGGCGGCCGTTCACCCAGGCCTTCGGCCTGGGCTATAGGATCGGCTGGCCCTTCGGGCCGGAGAGCCGTTGAGTCTCCCTGCTGCGGGGCTTACCTTAATACGCAATTGGCGGATGAACCTTCTTAAGAGCAGGCTGAAGCCTGTACTCCTACATTCTTCCCTTCGGCTGCGGGATGTGGTGAACCTATTTTCCCTCCGATTGCTCGATTTGAAATCAACTTGATCGATCAGCAGTCGCGCCTCAGAGCGAAATTCACCGCCTAAATCGAGGCACGGCGACTGCTTGGGAGCAAAGTCTTAAGACGAATGCGCCAACGCCGCCGCTGTAAATCGCGGCATTTCTACAACTCATGCGATGATTTCGGCTTAGGAGCAGAACGCGACCGGCATGTGATTTGCCTGTTAGGATGACGGGCGATGTCTCATCGCGTTTTTCGTTCCGTTCAACAAGCTCTTGAGTCAGGAGTTGAAAATGACAACCCGCGAAGAAATTCGAGGCCATTGGAATCAGTTACGCGGCCGCATTGAGGAACGCTGGACTCAGTTGAGTCCGCACGACTTGGACAACGTCAATGGCGACACCGACCAACTCGTCGGCGCAATCCAGCAAAAGACCGGACAGGCGCGTCAGAAGATCGAAGCCGAACTCGATTCGTTGCTGCAAGACGTTTCTTCTGCCGCATCGCACGCCACCGAAAAAATGGGCGAGTATGCGAAGCAGGCCAAGGAACAGGCGGCGCAATACGTCGATTCGGCACGCGAGCAATACGAACAAATGAATGAGAAATTCCGAGAAGGCTATCGCCAAGCCGAACAGACGGTTCGCTCGCGCCCCGCCGAATCGATCGCCGTCGCGTTCGGCACCGGACTGTTGACCGGCCTGGTGGCCGGCCTGATTCTGAACAAGCGATGACGGCCGCGACGACGCGTCTCGAACGCAAAAATGAAGGAGTATGAAATGATCTCTACATGGACACCCGAGTCACAATCGATCAAAGAGATGCCCGAACGAATGAAACAGTCGATGAGCAGTTCGGCCCATAAAATTCAGGAAACCGTCGAAAGCCATCCCACCGCCGCCGTGATGATCAGTTTGGGAGCAGGATTCGCGGCGGGCATGATGCTTGCATGTGCGTACCGTCACTCATCATCGTCGCATTTTTCGAAGTCGCACGATTCAATGGCGCAGCGGGTGGGACATCGCGTGATGGATTCTCTGCGAGACGTCATTCCATCGAATTGGATGGACCGCCTCCATACGTAGATCGTGACGCAACACTCAGAGGCTATCCGGAAAGTTGGCCCGGACACAATTCGTGGTATCGAGGCGGTGCAA
>JBBECD010000081.1:0-5724 GCA_040881995.1 Planctomycetaceae bacterium | reverse complement strand
AAGTTACTGAAATTACTGACCTCTCTCACCGGCTGATCTCGTAAAGTGCAGCCTCTGGGAGAGGGCCGGGGTGAGGGGGACTTTATAAAAAGGGATGAAGGCGGAAGGATGAGTCAGAAAATGCAAATAAACGTCCTCTCTGACTCATCCCTCATCCCTCGCTTCGGGCTGGTTGTGTTTCCTCTGGCTCTCGACTCTTGTCTCTCGACTCTTGACGACGCTTACACCGTATGCAACCGTTCGATGCCGAGTTTCTTTTCGACGGCTCGGCTCAGCGTTTCTCTAACGGCTTCGACCGGAATGCGGTCGAGCACCGACTGGAAGAATCCTTCGACGATCATGTGTTTCGCTTCGGTTTCGGTGATGCCGCGGGCCATGCAGTAGAAAATCTGTTCTTGGTCGACGCGACCGGCGGTGGCCCCGTGCGTGCAGCGGACGTCGTCGGCTTCGATCTCCAAACCCGGAATGGCGTCGGCGCGACAATCCCCGCTGAGAAGCAGCGTGTCGTTGCGCTGATAGCCGTCGGTTTTCTGCGCGCCTTCGTCGACGCGAATCATGCCGCGCCAGATGCCTCGCGCGCGGTCGCGGAGCACCTGCTTGTAGAGCAGGTCGGATCGCGTGAACGGAGCGGCGTGCGTCTGCTGCGTGTAGTACGAGATAAGCTGTTTGTCGCTGGCGAACGTGACGCCGTTGACTTGTGCTTCCGCCGCCGGTCCGTCGAGGAAGACCTCCTGATGGATGTGGGCGATGCGCGAACCGAGTCCGCCGACGGTCCATCTCAGGGAACCGTTGCCGGCGACGCGTCCCGCCTGATGAGCGAAATGACAGACCTTGGCGCCCCAGTTTTGGAGTTGCACGTACTGCAAGTGTGCCCCGTCGCCGACGAGCAGTTCGACGGCCCCGACATGCAGACCGGCGAGTTCGGCATTGGCCGACGTGGTCTCTTCGAGCAGCGTCGCCGACGCGCCGTCGCCGAGGATGATCAGCGTATGGCTCAAGTCGGCCGCGTTCTCCGACGCCAGCCCGATAAAACTGTAAAGCGGCGTTTTGATTTCAACGCCCTTCGGGACGTACAACACCGTGCCGCCGGTGCAGAACGCCGCGTGCCAGGCGCTGAAGCGATCGCGTCCGGTGGGAACGGCCCGCTGCATCCAGTATTCCTGAAGCAGATTCGGATGGGCCTGCAGAACTTCCTGCACGCTCCCGAAGATCACCCCTTGTTTACGCAATGCGCCGTCGAGTTGAGAGGCTTGCGTGCAGCCGTCGATATGCGTCACCCGGCCCGCGAATTGCGTGCGGTCGGCGAGCAATAAATCGAATGTCGATTGAGACGGCAGATCGCTTTTGATCTCGTAACGCTCGGGACGGAACGACCGCAGATCGACGCGCTTCCATTCTTCTTCATCGAGCGGCGTGCGCGAGAGGACTTCGAATTGAGCAAACGCCCGCTGACGCAGTTCGGTCAACCAGTTGGGTTCCGACAGGCGCGATAATAAGCGTTCGAACGCCTGCGCGTTGAAATGTGCGGGGAGTGTTTCAGCAGTCACGATACCAGGCATTCAATCCTCATTACAATTCATGACCAAGTCGTGGAATGACGAATGTCGAAGCACAAATGTCGAATCAAATCCAAATGACGAATTCCCAAATGTCGAATGACGGCCGACGATATGCCCATGCCAACGATTTCGTCATTCGAGCTTCGTCATTGATTCGACATTCGTCATTTGGTCGGCGAACACAGGTTCGTGTTCAGCAGGTTCGTTACCCCACCGAGCCTTCCATCTGCAGCTCGATCAGGCGATTCATTTCGACGGCGTATTCCATCGGCAGCTCTTTCACCAGCGGTTCGATGAAACCGGTGACGATCATCGAGCTCGCCTCGGTCTCGGTCAGGCCGCGGCTCATCAGGTACAGAATCTGTTCTTCGGCGATCTTCGAGACGCTGGCTTCGTGTTCGATGGCGACGTCGTCTTCGTCGATTTCAATATACGGATACGTGTCGCTGCGGCTGTTCGAGTCGAGAATCAGCGCGTCGCAGACGACGTTCGATTTACAGTCGTGCGCCCCTTTGTTGACTTTGACCAGTCCCCGGTAACTCGCCCGGCCTCCCCCCTTGGAGATGCTCTTCGAGATAATCCGGCTGGACGTATTGGGAGCACAGTGCACCATCTTGGCGCCGGCGTCCTGGTGCTGATCGTGGCTGGCAAAGGCGATCGACAGCGTCTCGCCGCGGGCACCCGGTTCCATCAGGTAGATGGCGGGGTATTTCATCGTCAGCCGCGAGCCGAGGTTGCCGTCGATCCATTCCATCACCGAGTCGCCGTACGCCATCGCCCGCTTGGTGACGAGGTTGTAAACGTTGTTCGACCAGTTCTGAATCGTGGTGTAGCGGCAACGGGCGTTGCGTTTCACGATGATCTCGACCACGGCGGAGTGCAGGCTTTCGCTGCTGTAGGTCGGCGCCGTGCAGCCTTCGACGTAATGGACCGAAGCCCCTTCGTCGACGATGATCAGCGTCCGCTCGAACTGTCCCATGTTTTCGGAGTTGATGCGGAAGTACGCCTGCAGCGGGAACTCGATGTGCACCCCCGGCGGAACGTAAATGAACGAACCTCCCGACCAGACCGCCGAGTTGAGCGCGGCGAATTTATTGTCGGACGAGGGAATGACGGTGCCGAAGTATTGGCGGAACAACTCGGGATATTTCGTCATCGCCGAATCGGTATCGGTGAAAATCACCCCTTTGTCTTCGAGGTCGGTCTGCAGCGAACCGTAGACGACTTCGGATTCGTATTGGGCTTTGACGCCGGCGAGATATTTTTTCTCCGCTTCGGGGATGCCGAGGCGGTCGTAAGTTTTGCGGATGTCCTCGGGGACGTCGTTCCAATCCGTCTCTTGCCTTTCGGAGGCGCGGACGTAGTAGAAGATGTCCTGGAAGTCGAGATGACTCAGGTCGCCTCCCCACTCGGGCATCGGTTTCTTGAAAAAGATGTCGAGCGCTTTCAGACGGTACTCGAGCATCCACTCCGGCTCGTCCTTCATCGCCGAAATCTGGCGGACCGTGTCGACGTCGAGCCCTTTGCGGCTCTTAAAGACGTATTTATCTTCGGGGTCATGAAAGCCGTATTGGTAATCGTCCATGCCCACATCCGGTTTGATGGTGGTGTCGCTACTCATCGTTCACCTCTGTTAGATCGACGGCGTGGTTGATCTCGCCGTCACAAGACCGCCCATCGGGCGGATTTTTTCGTGCTCTTTTATTTTACAATTTCAGCCTGCGGTTGTGGCCGTTAAAGCGTCTTCGTGGGCGGCGTTTTCAGCCGCGGCCTGAGGATGGCGCGCCCGAACTTCGGCATAGCCTTCCTCGTGCAATTTGTGGGCGAGCGAGGCATCGCCGCTTTCGACGATGCGTCCCCCCAGCATCACGTGCGTGTGATGTGGGCGATTGAATTCGAGCAGCCGTTCGTGGTGCGTGATGATCAAGACGCCGGTTTCGGGGCCGGCGAGTTTTTGCAAACCTTCGCTGACCACGCGGACGGCGTCGCTGTCGAGACCGCTGTCGGTTTCGTCGAGGATGGCGAACTTCGGTTTGAGCATTGCCATCTGCAGGATTTCCATCCGCTTCTTCTCGCCGCCGGAGAAACCTTCGTTGAGATAGCGGCGGGCGAATTCGGTATCCATGCCGAGCGCTTCCATCCGCTCGCGAAGTTCCTTGCGGAATTCCCGCATGGGGATCAAGCCTTCGCCTTCTTTTCGCTGGGGATTGCGAATGTTCGAAACGGCATGACGCAAAAAGTCGGCGACCTTCACGCCGGGGATCACGACCGGATATTGAAACGCCAGGAATAATCCGAGGCGAGCCCGCTCGTTGGGGTCGAGTTCGAGCAGATCCACTCCGTCGAGTTCGATCTTTCCGTCGGTGACTTCGTACTTGGGGTGACCGACCAAAGCGTACGCGAGCGTGCTTTTTCCCGAGCCGTTGGGCCCCATGAGGGCGTGGATTTCACCCTGACGAATCTCAAGTTGAACTCCTTTGAGAATCGGTTTCCCTTCGACCGAGACATGCAGGTTTTCAATCTGCAGCAGACTACCCATTTCGAATTCCTCTTTATCCTTCAACGGATCGGTTCAACAACGATGGCGATAACTGTATTGACAACCATATTATAGTCAAATGAATTCCAGATCCGACCGAATTTTTCCAAAACCCTGTCGAATCCGCAGTTTATGACCCGTTTTCACCGGATCGCCGGGGAGGGCCGGGCCGAAATTCAGCCTGCGGGACGGCATTTTCGGGACCGCCGTCGGCTGGTGGATGCAAGATTTCAGGGAGATCGTCGGCGGGAATTCACAATCTGATGGAATTGGCTGTCGATTCTCACGAGCGACAACGACCGAAATTCCCCCGGAAGGGCTCCGGTCAAAATCGGTGGGGGGAAGTCGCTTTTCGGATTGCACTTCTCGTCGTCGGCCTGCGACAACGACCGGAGCCGGGCATGGCTGCCCGACCCAATGGCTTATTGGATTATTACGACGACAAGGCGTTGTCGGTCGTCACTGGCTTGAATTGCGGAATCTGCACGTAGCCCGTGTGGTGCGGCACAGGTACGACTTGTTGAGCCCCTCGTCCGATTCGACGCGAATTGATTTTGTCCTGAATACGCATAATCCCTTCCAAAAGTGCTTCGGGACGAGGCGGGCAGCCGGGGACGTAAACGTCGACCGGAACGACCAGGTCGACACCTTTGACGACGTGATAACCGTACTTGAAATACGGACCCCCGCCCACGGTGCAAGCCCCCATCGCGATGACGTATTTCGGATCGGGCATCTGCTCGTACAGCCGACGCACGCGGCTCGCCATTTTGTACGTTACGGTTCCCGCGACGATCATCAAATCGGCCTGCCGCGGCGTGGCGCGGAACGCTCCCGCGCCGAAACGATCGAGATCGTAGCGGCTGGCACCGGTCGCCATCATTTCGATGGCGCAGCAGGCGAGACCGAACGTCATCGGCCAGATGCTGGACTGTTTGGCCCAGTTCATGCCTTGTTCGATGGTCGTGATAATCAGGTTTTCTTCGTAACGTCCGTCAATCCATGTCATGGATGGTTCCTGCTCACTTTGCTATGGGAGTCAAAGTCTGTTGAGTCAAATCTTTAGGTCGTGCTAGAATCGACATGTCACGTCCAGACCGCTGCACGGACTCAGATTGTGACCGCCTTCTCCCTTATTGTAAACCGTGAGGGAGCGAAATCCAAGTTGCCACCTCCAGCGGCCGCACGGTGAAGCAGCAGCGAAATGACGAAAGCCGTTGCACGACCGCGAAGCAGAATCACTCTTGGCTGTGGTGGCGACACTCTGATTCCGCGACGAGCCGTGAAGCCGCAACAGGGCGGTTTCGTCGCGCCAAGCATGTCCGGGCGTGTCGGCAGTCGGCGACATGAAAACCAGTGGCGTGTCAAACTCCGATTGACGGGTGCGTTCATGTTTTCCGGCCCAAAGGGCCAGCAGTTCATCCAGCCAGGGGCGAAGCCCCTGGGAATCGTCCCTCAGCACGATCTTCAGGCCCAAAGGGCCGGCAGATCAAACAATCATCAGAAAACGATCTGTTGGCCCGTTGGGCCGAAGAAAAAGGATCATTGGGACGTCTACCAGGCCCTGCGGGCCGTACCTGTTTAGCGTCCCGCGGATTGCTCTTCCCCCGGATCGCGATTTTAGCG
>JBBECD010000080.1:0-5764 GCA_040881995.1 Planctomycetaceae bacterium | reverse complement strand
CACGCCTAAAACTGAAGCGACTCTACCCCAAGATTAAAGCCTGACAGAGCACTAGACGATTTTGGCCCGCTGTGGGAAGCGCTCAGTTTCAGCGAACAGGGGCGAATCGTACAACTGCTCGTTGAACGCGTCGACTACGACGGCGCAGCGGGGGATATTTCGGTCACATTCCGGCCCATGGGATTTCAGACGCTCATCGAAGAATTCACACTGGAAGGGACCGCCGCATGAACACGCTCACCGTCACCTCGAAGATTCATTTCGGCCGGGGCCAGCGTTCGCAGAGGGAAATGCGTCCCGGCGATGCACCGGCCAAGCCGAAGGGGCGAGTTCCCCGGGTGTCGAAATTGATGGCGCTGGCGATCCGGTTCGACGGTTTGATCCGCGACGATGTCGTTGCCGATTTCGCCGAACTGTCGCGGTTGGGGCACGTCACGCGGGCGCGGATGACGCAGATCATGAACCTGCTGCATCTGGCGCCCGAGATCCAAGAGGCGATTTTGTTCCTCCCGCGAGTCGAGGCGGGGAAGGATCCAGTGACGGAGCGCGAACTGAGAGCCCTCGTGGCGGAGATGGAATGGGGGCGGCAGAGGCGGATGTGGCGTGAGAGGGAATGAGACTGATTCTTCCCGGTCGCAGAATGTCATGAGGATTCGCATATCATTTGGTTATTCTGTACCATGCGGACGCCATGAGCTGCCGACCCGGGGAAGAAGATTGGCGTAAGCCGTTCATGGCAGTCGCGACAGTTAGAGACTGATTTCGCGCAAAGACGTGTTGACCGTCATGTTGAATTCATTGGAATTCTTCTGCCGCACGAATTCGGGCAGAGCACGGAGCAGGGCTTCGAGGAGTTCGACTTCCCACACCAATGGTAAGCGTAACGCCAAACCCGGATTCACGCGCATGATGGCAGGGTAGGCTTCCTTGGTGGCCACAGGCCATCCGAATTGGTCGATGGCATCGAGGTCTTCGGGGGAGATATCGTACATCTCGCCATACATCAACGACAGCGCGGACATGATTTTCGCATTCTTCTCGTATGACAGGCGTCCGCTCATGAGGGTGCGTAGCTGTTCGAGATTCTCATATACGGCAAATCCCAGTTCCACGCCGTGTTGACCCATGATGATGGCGTACCAGGGCCCGCTGTTGAAAGCACCGCTTTCCACGCGAATGATCACATCTCCGGGAAAATGTCGCCAAGGAGCCGCGAGAAAGAACGCGGCGGCAGCCTCGAAGTAGCTCCCCAGCATTTCTGGTGTGATGCCGGGAATGTGCGTTAACGCCATGATGCGTCGGGAACCCACAATGCGTTCCGTCAGCTCGTCGATCATGGTATTGATCTGACTTTCATCAGCGTTAAACTCGCATGCGATACCGATTTCCTCAAATCGGTCGCTCCATGCGCGATCGAATTCGCCAAGAGACAACCGAACCCCCTGGGGACGACGAGGATCCCCTGCCGCGGGAGCACAGATCGCCTTGCAAATCGTGTCCCAGACAACGTCGTTCGAAGGGGATTCTTCCAGCACATCGACTCCGACCACCTTGTCGTTGGTCAGATCCAACACTAACCTCAATTGCGCACGAATCGCCGCAAATACGGTGTTTCACGAGTCATTCCAGCACTCGCGAAAACAGTGTGTTTTGGGTAAATTGATCGCAACCCACCGTGGGGCAAATGCTTACGGCAAAAATCCGGATTCCCGTGCGCAAATGAGGTTAAACAAACCGTTGGTCGGATCATATCGCCATCCTGCTGAATCCAGGTTGGCATTTTTCGGAGGGCAATCTGCCATAACTCATTATCTCCCTGGGGAATTTGCTCAAAATCAGCGTTGCTGGTCGGCCGCTGTTCTTCTGGCGGCCGTCCGAACGACGATGTGGAACGCTCGAAACCTTCCCGCAAATCCGCAATTCGGGGCAGGTGATCAGCCAAGACACAAAGGATTTCGATCTGCTCCAATTTCGCTGTCCACGTTTTCGCCCAGGCCTTACGGGTGAGATGGATCGACCGCGGGCGATAAGGATCCGAATCGTCAGGGTTTCTCATCGTCTCGATCACAATTTGCCAGATATCGTTATCACTGGGCCGCTCATTCCACGTTTCGAAAATCAACGGCACGCCCGTCACCGCATTGACGATCGTGAACCCCCAGCTCCTGTTCTCACCAGCAGGCTGGAGAGATGACGAAAACAGATCGATTTCCCATTCGGTCTCTTCGTGCAGCGGCAGTTGTTGCAAGACAGATTGAACCTGTTTCCACGCGGGAGGCCGCTTCTTGCGGGGCGTGCTCGTCAACGGTACGTGCAGAGTCTCGCGAACCCACGAAATCGCGCCTGGTGTCGCACGCCAGGTCGGCAAGGAGCCCACGGTATAATGTATCGCTTCGGATTCTTCGCCTGGAGAGTAGAATCTCGGCAACTCCTGCGGCAACGGCTTCGATTGAGCCAGATATTTGGGAACGAATTCGTTGATGCGTTGGGCCTGATGTAACTGTTCTCGCGCCGATTTCGAATCTCCCTCTCTTTTAAAAGCCAATAGCGCTCGAGAGTAAGCCCACTCGGCCGAATGATCGTCGGAGTATTGCATCAAGAGGGCATCAAGTTTCTCCAGTTGGTTAATCTGCAATAAGGCCGGGGCCAGTTGATAACGAATGCCTTGATTGTCGGGGGGATTCAGTTTTAACATTTCTCGAAAATGCAGGATGGCCTCGTCGATGCGGCCTATTCCCATCAGGCACTCAGCCAAATTCAGTCGTGCCGACATGTACGGACGGGTTTCGTGAATTCCCCAAAAGTTCCCTGCCAAGTTGCGGAAGCCGTCTTCACCGATCTCTCGGGTGGCACATTCGACGGCTTTTTCCAGGAAAGGACGTGCGTCTTCCGCCGAAGAGGCGAGTTCACTCAGAAGATGGTAGGCTTCACCGCAGTGAGGGCACACCTCGAGTGCCTGGCGTGCCAAGGCATTCGCCCTTTCGCGAGTCGTGGCGTCCCAGCCCTGGTCCACAAGACGTCGCGCCTTCATTAATGCCTGGCGGGACGATGAGGCGGCTTGTTTTGCAGGTGTTTTTGGCGTGGACTTTTTGCGAGGGGGCATGTCGGCGACTCCTTTCAATGTTCTCGAAACACTTCAGGAGGGAGTTTAATCCATCCGCAGCTCCCAGTGGTATCCTATCGTATTTGATTCCATTGGGAGAATGCTCTCTGGCACCTGACGTACAAGAGGCAATTCTGTTTCTGCCGCGGGTCGAGGCGGGGAAGGATCCGGTGACGGAGCGCGAGTTGCGGACGATTGTGGCGGAGGTGGAGTGGGGAAGGCAGAGGGGGAGGTGGGGCAGCTCTGGCA
This sequence comes from Planctomycetaceae bacterium, assembly GCA_040881995.1. Taxonomy (GTDB): domain Bacteria; phylum Planctomycetota; class Planctomycetia; order Planctomycetales; family Planctomycetaceae; genus JAQCEJ01. The sequence goes on along the minus strand of JBBECD010000080.1, from coordinate 2,412 downwards.
AGTCATGAGCACGAATTACAAGTTGAATCGAAACTTGCTCGCTTCGAGATATTCTTCACTCATTTCCATCGCGATCCAGCGCCGACCAAGTCGCTCGGCTACAGCGCCCGTCGTATTTGAGCCCGCGAACGGGTCAAGAATGAGGCCTTCCGGTTCGGTCAGAAAATTGATGAAGAATTCCGGTAACGCCGCCGGAAAGCGAGCAGGATGAATCTTGATTCCCGCCTCTTTGCATCGGACCGTGTATTGGTCGTTGGCGGAATTGTTTCCGACTTTGATCATGTTATCCGTGAACAACTCGTCTTCGATCACATTGGACGGAATCGAGCCACCTGCATCGATTCGATCGAAACCCGAACGAATGACGTGACCGGATGGCCGAATCGTTTCACGGACCTTCTTCGCATTCAGCCTGAGCATATCTTTGCTGTACGGATTCAGGACACCGAGGTTTGAGGCCTTCGGCCACTCGGTCTTGCTGAACCACCATACGTATTCCACCGAGTCTTTGACGCGCATTCGGCGGACGGTTACCCATTCGGCTGGCGCAGGCATTTTTGCCGGATTGTACCAAAACAGTTCCTGAGCCAAATGTAGACCGACGTCTTCAACCAAGGCAACAAGTAATTTGAAGTGGTAAATCGATCGCGTAGGGGTTCCCTTGTTGTAACTGCCGCCGATGTTGAGCACGAAGCTCCCGTCATCGGTAAGAACACGACGAATTTCTGCGGCAAAAGGCAAGAACCAATCGACATACTCGTGTTTTTCAGCGTTGCCGTATTCCTTCTTAAAATGCAACGCGTATGGCGGTGAGGTCACAACAAGATTGACGCTGCCTGTAGGCATCTTTTTCAAAATGTCGAGGGAATCACCTGCGACCGCAATGCCTAAATCGGTGGCGTAAAACGGCTCGACATTGGGAATCGTGGGAACGACCGACTCTGTTTCGAACGGCAGTTTCGGTTGGCGACTAGCCGGTCGTTTTGAACTCGTAGACATTGAATCCTCCAGGAAGCCATAGACGGTGGACGTACCGACCCAGATAAGGCACTATCGCTACCGCAAAGTCAAGCCATGCTATTCCATTGCCCCCTTGATGAGCAATTCCAATGGCTCTGGCCGAACTCCCAATTCCCGTGCTCTGGCGATGATGTATCGAAATGCCCGGCCTTCAAAGACGTCATTTGAGACAGGTGCAAAGCAACGGCACGCCACGAGAAATGTTGACCAATCGAGGATAATCGTGATTTTCACACCACGCTGTGCTGCCCACTGCATGACGTCTGTGAACTCAGTCTGCTTCTGGCGGCGACTCATCGCGAGAAAGGCCAAATTTCGAGTTCCGTGAGACGACATCGTTTTCTCTACGCTCGCCCTGATGTGCGCATCCGTAATCGGCTTGTCCTTAACTTCATAAGCCACGTGAAAGCTGCCGTGTTCGTTTTTGACTGCGACATCAAGCGGTGCTCGTCGATCGGGATCGTTTATAACGCCAGCAACGACGCGGTCTACTCCAAAAACGGCGTCGAGCATTCCAGCCACGCAGGCTTGCACCCGCCGACCACCTTCGGAGTCGCCTTCGGTGTATTCTCGGATTCGTGATTCGAGGGCGTGCATGGTCAGGTTGTCGCCCAGTCGCGGATCGAGATCGACCTCGGCGAGTAGGACGCGACGTCGCGCCGCGATGAAACCGCGGAGTGCCAATTTCGCTTTTTTCGAGTCAGGCACCGCCCGAAGTGCTTCCATGCACCGGATGAAAATGTTCCAGCCCTCTTGATTGCGAACACCGGTGATCTCATCAATTCTCGTCTTGCCGATAAACGGCGTGTTGTTCAGCGGGTTCGTGCCGTTCGCCCCCAAGTCAACCTCGAGCTTGGCTCGGTTGCGTGCCCAAACGTTGTCCGCCAGGGATCTTGCAGAATATGACGTTTCGGCCTCCCCACGATCTAACAGGGAATAGACATCGACGCGATCATCCGTGGCCTTTGCTAAGATCGCAGTCCCGAGCGCAGCAATGACGGTCGAACTCTTGCGATGAGGGCAGAGTCGTCCGAGTTCATTAACCCGCTCCCGCCATTCGTCGGCCACTTTCGGCAGATCACCGGCACCCGCTGCGGCGCTTTCCGAAAACAAGATCTCGGTTGCAGCCGCATGATCGATTGAAATGGCCACTGCATTGCCTCTCCGCAATCCGTGCCGCCTGCCACGCGTTGAAACGATTTCCGATCGGAACTTTAGCGCGAATGATATCGCCCCTCCGTATCATTCACAAATGAAAGCCTCCTGTCCGTTTCGAGGGTGAGGAGATGCATGCCGGCGATGAACCGACCAAGCCGAACGGGCGAATTCCGCGCGTCGCTAACCCGCATTGCGCACCCCGTGCCAACACAAATGCCTCCGCGTGCGTATAAG
>JBBECD010000079.1:0-5798 GCA_040881995.1 Planctomycetaceae bacterium | reverse complement strand
CGCCCCAAACTCGCCAGCTTAAAACCAGAAGAAAACAAAAGCTGACATGCACCCATTGGAGGCGAAGCGGAAGCATGGGAAGAGGAAAAATGTTTTCCAACGCCACGAGAAAAAATGACGTATCACTGTCGGCGTATCGCCGAATAATTTTGTCATTCAATTCAATCGAGGGAAACGATCATGCTCAGGTCCATTACCGCGCTAATGATGGTATTGATGTGCTTCTGCGGATCGCTCTCAATGGGAGGCGAGGCCGAGAAGGGCGAGTCAGCCGATCCGAAGACGTATGAAGAAGCCGTCGAACTGACGAAGCAGACGCCCGGGTTCAAGAATCTGCAAAAACTTGGACTCGCGCTGCATGGATATCACGACCACTTCAAACGCTTTCCTCCCGCCGTCCTGTTAGCACCCAACGCTCAAACCTATAGCTGGCGAGTAGAACTCTTGCCGGTCATTAAACATTACGTTAACAGGATTGAACCAGAAAAACTGACCGGCGAAAAGACCCGGGAAGAATACAACCAGCTCATCGCCGAGTGCGGCTATGACATTACAGAACCGTGGGATAGTCCGAAAAATGCCGATATTTTAAAGAACATTCCCGAAGTATTTCGGCATCCCGACGATGCGGTCGATTCGAGATTCAGCGCTTACTATGCCGTCGTGGGAACGGGAACGGCGTTTGATCCGGAGCAGTACACGCAATACATTCAATCGCAATACGCCGAAGAGTTGAAATGGATGTCGACGACGCTGATGGTGGTCGAATCGCGCAGCCGCGAACCGTGGACAAAACCGGTCGACATTGTCTATTCCCCATCGGGAACCGTACCGCGATTCGGCGGATTTACAAAAGACGGTTTCATGTCGCTCACCTGCGAAGGCGCGGTGCATTTCATCCCGGAGACGACCACGCCGGATGCCTTGCGAGCGTTTCTCAGCAAAACAACCGACGACGCTTTCGTGATCGTGGGGATACCGCATCAGTAATCCTTCGCCCGCCGGGAGAAGGTGGCCGCAGGCCGGATGAGGGTGCCTTTTGTTTTGTTGGTTTCATCCGCACTCGGCGAAGCAGGAGCTTCGAAAACCTTGCGTTCCCAAGCGGAGTATTCATGAACTAACGTTCGCCCGGAACGACGAAAATTGGCCGTTTCACTCACCTTTTGTATATCAAAACGGCCAATTTTCGTCGGAGCTTGGGAACGAGGAGGGATTGCCTTGTCTGACTCATCCTTCATCCCTCATCCTTCATCCTTTGATTTAGCCCTCCCAAACCCACGATCCCCCCGGCGGTATCACCACCGGCTTCGCGTCCGTCTCCTTTCGCACCATTTCGGCCCACTTCTCGGGATTCTGTGCAATCACCTGCCACGTGTTGTAGTGCGTGGGGATCGCGATTTTGGGTTTGAGGAGCTTCGCCGCGCGGACGGCGTCGGCTGGACCCATCGTGTAGTTGTCGCCGATGGGGAGAATCGCGACGTCGATCCCCTCTTCGCCGATAAGCTGCATGTCGAGGAACAGGCCCGTGTCGCCGGCGTGGTAGAGTTTGCCTTCATCGAGTGTGAGCAGCAGCCCGCAGGGGTTGCCGCCGTTGCTGCCGTCGGGGAGCATTGAGCTGTGATGGGCGATCGTGAATTTGAGGTCGCCGAACGGATGCCGATACGACCCGCCGATGTTCTGCCCATGCATCTGCTTCACGCCGTGCTTGTGCAGCCACGCAGAGATTTCGGGATTGCTGATGACGAGCGCCTTGGTGCGTTTCGCGAGTGCGACGACGTCGCCGACGTGGTCGCCGTGACCGTGCGTGAGCAGAATGAAGTCGGCTTCGACGTCATCCACCGGCGTGGTATTGGCGGGGTTGTCGGTAAAGAACGGATCGATGACGATCTTGTGTTTCGCCGTGTGCAGAGAAAACGCACTATGGCCGTGCCAGGTGATGGTGGTGGGCATGGGGGCTCCTCTTTGGCTTTCGTTGGTCGTTTTTCGCCGAGTGCCGAATCGGTTTGGTGGTTTTAAATGACTAATGACGAAGTTCTAATGCCTAAGGAAATCCCAATTCCCAATGTTCGAAGAACGAGCAATCGCAGTCATTGGGCATTGTGAATTTGGTCATTCGTTCGTCATTCGGATTTAGACATTCGTCATTCGTCCGGGCTAGCGCTCCGCTGCGCAAAGCCTTCGCGTCGCGGCTAAACGGGGTTTCCGTCTGGCCCTGAACCCTGGACTCTGGACCCTCGACTCGTCGCAACGTTATGCTATCGTCTTGCCATTGAGGTTTGAACGCCAAATCTGCATTAAAGGTGACAGCATGTCGCACAACGTCGAAAAAATCGAAACGGTCTGGGTCGATCTGCCCATGCGCGAAATCCCGGCTCGGAATATGATTCGCGAAAATCCGCATTGGACGCTCTTTGAAATCTGCAAAGTCACGCTGTCGTCGGGCATCGTCGGCTTCGGCGAGACGATGGTCTATTATACTTGGGGCAACTCAACTGTCACCGACGAGGCCAAAGCGAAGGTCATCGGCAGGCATCCCGCCGAAAATATGTGGGACGATTCGCTCGGTGCGGGACTGCAAATCGCCCTGATGGACGCCGCCGCCAAAATCGTCGAGGCACCGTTGCATCAACTGCTCGGCAAGCAGATTCGCGACCGCTGCCACATTTCGTGGTGGGACATCGACATGCCGGCGGAGGACTGGATCAGCGAATGCCGGCTCGCGATGGAGCACGGATACAACAGCTTCAAGACGAAAGGCCGGCCGTGGTTCGATATCATCGAGCAAACTCGCGCCTTGTGTGCGACGCTCCCCGTGCATTTCGAAGTCGACATGGATTTCAACAGCTTCGGCATCGACACGGCCCACTGCACGCGGCTGCTGAAGGAACTCGAACAGTTTCATCACATCGTGATGTACGAAACGCCGATCCCGCATAAGGACGTCGGCGGTTACAAGTTCTTGCGGCAGCACACGCACGTCCCCATTTCGATGCACACGCAGTTTCATCACGGTGAGCCGTCGATGGAGGTCTGTATTCGCGAGGAAATGGTCGACGGGTTCGTCGTTTGCGGCGGAGCCTCGAAAGTGCAGCGCGATGCGCTGGTCTGTCAGGCGTTTAACAAGTCGTTCTTTTTGCAGATCGTGGGGACGAAAATCGCGGCGACGTTCGCGCTGCATCTCGGGGCGGTGCTGGAGAACGCCCGCTGGCCGAGCGTGAATTGCCACCAGCAGTACGTGCGCGACTGTGTGAAGACCGAGTTGCCGGTACTCAACGGATTGTGTCCCGTTCCCGAGGGACCGGGGCTCGGGATTGAACTCGATGAGGAGGCGATCGAGAAATTCCGCTGCGAGCCGAAGGCGAAGCCGTATCCGGCTCCTGATCTGTTGATCGCCATCCGCTGGGGCGGCGGGAGCACGACGTATTACGCCTACGCCGCTCAATACTGGGACGACTGGCATAACGGCCGGCTGCCGTTCTTCCCGCGCGGCGTGAACCTGGAGCGCGTCGCAAATGATGGTTCGAAAGAGTGGCAGAACCTTCGAGAGCGGGCGCTCAAGGGAGCGGTGCACAGCGCGCTGGCGCCGTTCTAGGTTAGCCGCGACGCACCGCGGAGCGCTAGCCATGAAGAAACCCTCTCCCGGTGGGAGAGGGTCGCCGCGCAGCGGCGGGGTGAGGGGAGGGAAGAAACGATGAATGCGGAGTGATGAATGAGAAGACTTGCATGTTCATGCCTTTCTCTAAATTCATCGTTCATCATTCATAATTCATCATTTGCATCCGCCCCTCACCCGACTGCTTCGCAGTCGACCTCTCCCACAGGGAGAGGTGGAGAACAGCGCTCCCCTGCGCAAAGCCTTCGGGTCGCGGCTAAACGGAAGATCGGTTACTCTTCGAAAATCATATTCTTCGCAAATTGCACGGCCTTGGCGAGGTCGCCGAGTTTGTCGTCGCCCTGGGTGCGGTCGACGATGAGCCAGCCCTGGAATTCGGTTTCGTGGAAGAGGGCGAAGAGTTCGTTCCAGTCGAGTTCGCCGCGGCCCATGGGGACTTCGATTCCCTGGCCGTCGTAGTCTTTCTGTCCGTCGCGGAGGCGGTAGAGCACGATCCACTGATGCAGCAATCGCAGCGTGTCGGCGGGGCTTTGTCCGTTGAACAGAAAATTGACCGGATCGAAATTGACGCCGATCGGTCCCTGATCGATTTCCGCGAGCAATGTCGCAAGTCCCTGCGGGTTTTCTCCCGTCGGCAAGATGGCGGGGGTGACCCCGACGTGATTGCCGAACCTCGCGAGATCGTTCAGCACGTTGCGCAATAGTTCATAATCGGCGGAGGCCGGATCGGCGGGAATTTGTCCCACGCGGATCGTCAGGAAGCGGCTCCCCAACTGAAATGCGAACTGCATCGCCTCGCGCGTCGCTTCGAGCCGGGCATCCATGCCGGTCTGGTCGGTGTACGGTCGGCGGGTGATGAAACTCATTGCCGCGATCTGCAAATTGCGGGCGCCGAGTTCCTGCAGAAATTGCCGGCGGCCGGTGTCGGAGAGCGATGCCGGGGGGAGCTGGCTGCGGGCGTCGAACTGCAGCCCGGTCACGCCGAGTTTTCGTCCGAAGTCGAGGAGCTCACGGAGCGGCCGCTCCAGCCCGTCGACGGCGAGTCCTATTTTCATGCGAGCCATCATCTTTGAATTGGTCCTGTTAATCTCGAAATCAGTTTAATTCCATGATACGAATCGAAACCGTTCGATCAGAATTCAACGGTAGCCGTTCAACTTCGTTCCCGTCGCAATCCGCACCGCCGGAACAATCGTTACAAACGGCGGATTGGTTGAGATCCGCATTCCGGGAAGTCGATGACAGGATGTAACAGATTCCGTCGACATCGAGCCGCCGAAACTCGGTATCCGCTCATTGTACCAGATCCCGTCGCCAATATTCGTCGCTATCGAAATTTCTTTTCGGGTGATGCGAAACGATGAACACGATTGCCTTCGTTTGTTGCAGTTGCCTGTGCGGGTTTGCGGAGTTCGACCAGAACGACCCGTTTTACGGGGCGGTCGCCGTCGACGGGGGCGCGTTTTCGTTTGAAACGACGCAAGACCGCGACTTCGATAACATTCCCGACGACTGGGTTCGCCGCAAGGGAGACGGTTACCCGGTCTACGTGAATGCGCAAATCGACCGGCAGCGCGGCTTCGACGGCCGGCAGTCGCTGCGGTTCGACGTCAACGGCGGCAAAGCGGTGATGTACTCGAACGTCATCCGCATCGATCCCGAGTTTTCGTACGTCTTTCAGGGCGTCATTCGGACGCAGAATCTGAAGCACTCCGCCGCGGCGTTTACCGTCTCGCTGCTGAACCATAAACGGCAGCGGGTGCAGCGTTACGTATCGAAAGCCGTCAGCGGCACGCATCAGGGCTGGGTGAACGTCCGCGTCGACTCGATGTTGCCGCAACCCGACGTCCGTTTCGTCGTCATCGGCTGTCATCTTCTGCAAGGGGAGAAGATGGACATTCAAGGGACGGTCTGGTTCGACGACATCTGGCTGGGACGCCTCCCCCAACTTCTGCTCGAAAGCAACTTCTCGACGCATTATCGCGAACGCAAAGCCGACGTGAATATTACCTCGATCGTGAGCGGTCTCGATACCGAGCGCCAATACGAGCTTCACCTCAAGATGTACAATAACGCCGATCTCTTGCTGAACGAAGAGCGCCAGCAATTGGTGTTGACCATTCCCCATCCGGTCCTACCCGACGACGGCGCGCCACAGACCGATTCGGCTGGAAATCGAATCGCC
>JBBECD010000078.1:0-35831 GCA_040881995.1 Planctomycetaceae bacterium | reverse complement strand
AATTGACCTTATCACTTTCGTAGAGAAAATTTTATGCGCCGTGCGCAAATTCTGACCATGAGTAGTACGGAATCCAAGCACGTCAGTCGGCGTTCGGCTGCGCGGAGTTACCGCAGGCCGTATTTTTTCATTCGGCTGTAGAACGTGCTTCGCGGCAGGCCGAGCGCTCGGGCCGCCTGTGCCAGATTTCCTTCCGCCGAATTCAGGGCTTCCTGCAGAATCTCGCGCTCGTTCGCGCCGTTGGTAACGAATTCTCGGACAGAAACCTCGCGCTGACTCGGCATCGCCAGGGGAGCGGGCGAAAACGATGTCGCCCGCCGCGGGCGGACCGTTTTTTTCACCGCGGTCCCGCCCGTTCCATCGGCCGCCGCCGTTCGTTCGTCGCGCGATTTCGCCCCTTCCAGCACGACATCGGGTAACTCGCGCATCGTCAGCGTATTGCCATCCGACAGGACGACCGCTCGTTCGATCACGTTTTCCAGCTCGCGGATATTCCCGGGCCACGGGTAGTTTTCGAGCACTTCGACCACGTCGGGTTCGATGTGCAGCAAACGCTTTCCCGTCCGATGGCAGGCGCGCTTCAAAAAATGCCAGATCAGTTCGAAGATATCTTCGGGCCGGTCGCGCAGCGACGGAAGATCGAGAGTTATCACGTTTAACCGGTAAAACAGATCCTCGCGAAACTGGCCCGTCGTCATCAACTGTTCGAGCGACCGGTGCGTCGCGGCGATCAGGCGGACGTCGATGTCGACCGTACGGGAAGAACCGACCGGCTCGAAGCACCGCTGCTGCAACACGCGGAGCAACTTGATTTGCGTCTCGGGAGAGATGTCGCCGATTTCGTCGAGGAACAGCGTCCCCCCCCGGGCCATTTCGAAGCGTCCCATGCGGTCCTGGTTGGCTCCCGTAAACGCCCCTTTAACGTGACCGAACAGTTCACTTTCGAGCAGGGTCGGCGACAGCGCGGCACAATGGACGGGAACGAGCGGCCCTTTGGCTCGAGGACTGTTCTCGTGAATGGCGAGCGCCATCAGCTCCTTGCCGCAACCGCTTTCGCCGCGGATCAGCACCGTGGCATCGCTGCGCGCCGCTTTTTGAGCCATATCGAGAACTTTCCTGAGCGCCAGGCTGTTCCCTTTGATCGCGCCGCGATGAAACACGTCGCTCGATTCCGCGGGCTCGATGGTCTGTTGTTGCGACAGTTCCGATTGCAGCAGGGCGATCTGCCGCTGTTGTGACGAGAGCTTCTCGGTTTTCGTCTGCAATTCTTCGTTCAGCGCATTCAAGTTCTGATGGATGCGGGCCGCCTGCAAGGCGACGGTCGTCACGTGGCTGAGCGCCTGCAAAAACGTCACGTCTTCCGCGGTGAAGGTCGACTGATCGGCTCGCGGACCGAGCGCCACCAGGCCGAGCACGTCGCCGTCGATCGTCAGCGTTTGAATGAGATCGGCCTTTAGGACGTGCAGCAGATTCTGAATCGGCGAATCTTCGCGCCAGCGTCCCTGTTCGCGCTGCCAGGTCGTTTCCTCCGCGAGCAGCGCCATCAGTTCGGGTCGGGCGACGATTTGCAGTTCGATCTGCTGACCGTCGGAAACGTTCACGAGCTGAAACACCGACCCCGTGCGGTCTCGCAAATAGAACGCGGCCCAGGTGACGCGCAGCACGTCGCGGCACGATAGAATCAGCCGCTGCGACAACGTCTGCTGATCGACGAAATGCCCCACCGTGCGGTTCACGCGAACGAGCAGTTGATCGAGCTGATACTTCTCGCGGAAAAACCGCCGATCGATAATCTGCTGCACGCGATCGCGAATCCACAGCATGATCACCGTCACCATCACCGTCGTCAGAAACACGGCGAGCACCTGTTTCGGCTGCGGCGAACTGTTCAACGTGCGGCTGATGAGGCTTCCGCCCGCCATAATCGTGCCGAACATTACGGCGACGGCGCTGCTGGTGACGTAAAACCACATCCCCTTATCGACGAACTGATCGATCAGCAGCAGCTTGTAGCGGACCATGCCCACGAGGTACGCCAGCATGAACGATAAACTGGCGAGGAACATCGGCACGCTGGCGTATCCGAGCGCAAACGAACTCCGGTCGTATAGCGCGAGATACAGCGTGTAGCCGACGGGAAGGGCGGCGAAGACTCCCGCGCACAGCATCCACCAGAGTTGCCGTTGTTCGAGCGGATTTCGCGATGACAGATAACTGCGAATCAGCAGGAGCACCGTCCACACGAAATACGCCGCCGACAGGCAGAGGTACGCGTTGATGCCGTACTGCAAAGATTCGATCGATTGCATCATCCGCTGGGTCGACGCGATGCCAGCGGGTTTGGCGGATTCGATTTGAAGATTCCACAGCGTCAGCAAGAAAAAGCCGATGGCGGCGACGGAAGGGACGTAAGTCAGCTTAATCACCGTGCCGAGCCAGCGCGGCGTCGCCAAGTCGGTGCGCGGATAAATCAAAAAAAAGTTCAGCAGCAGCACGGGAACCAGTACGGCACTCGCCACGAAGGGAAAGTTCAGCCAGAAGTTGCTGGCGATCACCCACCAGTGATATCCCCCCACGAATGCTCCCATCGTGACCAGCGTCATGAGAAAAAACATACGGGCGGCGTTGTCGAACGGCCGATGCCAATACGCCAACCCGGACAAGCTGGTCAGTCCCAACTGCAGCGAAAACCAGATCATCGTTTGAATGAGAGTGGACCAGGGGAGCGAATTGATCTGCAAATACGTGCGACGGACGACCGGATCGTCCCCCGCCAGAAATTCGATTTCGACAAACGTCCCGATGCCTTCGACGGCAATCACCGGCCGGGGAATCGGCTCGCCGGTCAGATAGGGATTCGTCCCTTCATACAACGGCTGACCGCTCGGATCAGCCTGCCGCAGCCATTCGAGCGCGGCGGGAAAGTCACGATAGGTGCGAATCGGTTGCTCGCCGACCCGGAGCAGAACGCTGCCGTTGGCGGGCCGATCGTCCGTCAAGCTGTTGACCGACGGAAGCGACTGAATTTCGATTCCCGGTTGAAGCGGATCAGGTCCGGTTCGGCCAATGAGCAGGCAACGCAGACCGATGTCCGGACTGGTCGTGACAAAGCCGATGACGATCACACAATAGATGACCATCAGCACGGCGAATGCGACGATGATGCGACGAGGCCAATGATTAGTCATGGCATTCCAAGGCGTGCGTGGGCTGAGGGTTTGAGAAGATTTCGCAATTTGAAGTACCGTCGAACATCAGCGCCGAACTGTCGATTTCGGCGCTGAACCCGAAAATCAAGTATGTCGACATCGGCGCCGAGGTGTCAACGTCAGCGAATCCAAATTCGCCCGGAACAAATAATTTCACTGGAATATTCTTGTAAGTTATTTTATATAAGTATTTTACAAGTTTATTCTCGAAGAGGTATGCGTGAATGTTTTAGAAAAAACATGCGCCGCGAGACCGATGGCACGCTGTCTGCAATATCAACTCTCTCAGAAAGCCAGTCGCAACGCAAATAAAGATGGTTTTCACTTTAACGCAACTGAATCATCACGCTGAAAACCTCAACCTGACCCAGCCTGACCCTCGGAAGGGAATTTAACGATCGGAAAATAGGGAATTTGATCCCCTGATTGTGGCCTGACCCACTCCACTTTCAGTTACTGATACCAGTCAGTGCCCTCTTTTCCAGGTCGACCTTCGCGAGGGTTTTTCGTTTCTTTGTTGTGAGTGTCCGAAAAGTTGGCACGGCGTCGATTGTGCCAACAGCGCCGTGCAATTGCGCAGACGTCTTGTTTTGACGCCAACATTTTCGGACAGAGGGCGTTTTTGTGAGTGTCCGAAAAGTTGGCACGGCGTCGATTGTGCCAACAGCGCCGTGCAATTGCGCAGACGTCTTGTTTTGACGCCAACATTTTCGGACAGAGGGCGTTTTTGTGAGTGTCCGAAAAGTTGGTGCGGCATCGCTTCGGGAATTGCGCCGCGATTAACGCGAACATTTTCGGCCCCGATTTGACCGTCACGCCGACATCCTCTGGATTCCTTATCTCCGCAGGGGTAAGATGAATTCAGTATCATCAGCCGGACTGGTCGGACGGACATCGGCAAATTGTCGGCAGGGAAGTCGCCGGTGGTATTCCATGATCCACAAAATCCTGGCGCCCCATGCATTATGTCCCTGAATCCGCTCGGGAATTTCTCCCTCCCGAACCAGGCTCCCCGCAATCCGAGCAAGATCAAGCGTCCGCGGGCTCTTCGTCCTCGGCGTTGTATCTCCTCACCATTATTGTGGGGGTGCTTCTGTTCGTCGATATGGGGATCGGCTGGATCGGACGCTCCGACTGGACCGTCTACCAAACCTTCGCCGGATACCGTCTCGCCTTTCTCGCCGCGGTGATCGGCGGGACGCGAATCCTCTACCAGACTTTCGACGGTCTCTTCAGCGGCCGCGTCGGGGCCGACCTCGCCCTCACCATCGCCTGCCTGGCGGCGATCATCGTCGGAGAACATCAGACGGCGGCGCTCGTCGTGTTCATCGCGTTGTGCGGCGAGAGTCTCGAAGGCTACACCGTCGACCGCGCCCGCGCCGCGATTCGCGGCGTTTTTCAGGCACTCCCCGACGTCGCTCACATTCTTCGCGACGGCAACGAGGTCGATGTTCCCGTCGATCAAGTCGTCGCGGGCGACGTCGTCGTTGTCCGTCCCGGCGAGCGGATTCCCGTCGATGGCCGCGTGCTCGACGGACTTTCCGCCGTCGACCAAAGTTCGCTGACCGGCGAAAGCCTGCCGATCGAGAAATCGCAAAACGATCTCGTCTATTCGGGGACGCTCAATCAGTTCGGCACGTTGACCATCGGCACCGAACGGGTCGGCGGGGCGACGGTCATCGCGCAGGTTCTGCAATTGATTTCATCGGCGACGGCGAAGAAAATGTCCGTCGAACGGCTCGCCGACCGTTTCGCCCGCTGGTTTTTGCCAGCGGTGTTGTTCGCCGCCCTGGCGACGTGGATCGGCTGGCGGATCACCGCGGGGAACTGGAACGCCGGCATCATGCCCGCGCTCGGCGTTCTTGTCGTGGCCTGTCCTTGTCCGCTTATACTGGCGACTCCCGCGGCCGTCATGGCTGCATTATCATGGCTGGGTCGCAAAGGGGTCATCATCAAAGGCTCCGCGGCGCTCGAACGGCTCGCCGAGGTCGATACATTCGCTTTCGACAAAACCGGCACGTTGACCGAAGGAAAACCGGTTCTCCGCGAAGTCTGGGCCGTCTCTCCGTTAGACGAATCCGAATTGCTCCGCGTCTCCGCCATGGCGGAAAAGCGGAGCGAACATCTCTTCGGACGCCTGCTGGTCCGCGAGGCCGAGCGCCGGCAGATGGTTCTCCCCGAACCGGAAGAGTTTCAAATCTTTCTCGGTGCCGGCGTCAGTGCGCTCATCCGTGCGACGGCGTTGGGACCGTGGGCCAAAACCGTCACGCGGATGACGACCTCCGCCAATCAGGCCCAATGGGACCGCGCGCCGCAACGTGTCACCGTCGGCACGCAGCGCTTGTTGGAATCGCAAAACATCACGCTCGCCGCCGAAGTGCTGCAGCGCATCGCCGACTGGAATCGAGACGGACGCACCGTGTTATGCGTCGCCGTCGGCGACCGCGTGATGGGTCTGATCGCCGTGCAGGACGCAGCACGTGCCGAAGCGGCGGAAGTTCTCGCCACGTTGCGAAATGAAGGAATCAAACATCTCGCGCTGCTCACCGGCGACCGCAAGGCTCCGGCGCAGGCCGTCGTGCAGCAACTCGGGAACATCGATCAGCTCGAAGCGGAACTCCTTCCCGCCGATAAACTCCGCTGGATCGAGACGCATCAAGCCGCTGGCCGAAAAGTGGCGATGGTCGGCGACGGCATTAACGACGCCCCGGCGCTGGCGACGGCGACCGTCGGCATCGCCCTCGCCGGCGTCGGCAGCAATCTCGCCTCCGAAGCGGGAGACATCTTGCTCATGGGCGACCCGCTGCAACCGCTGCCGGGACTCGTCCGGCTCTCGCGAAAACTCGTCGAAGTCATTCGCCTCGGCATTTTTCTGTTCGCATTCGGCTTGAACGGCCTCGGCGTGCTGCTGTGCGCGTTCGGTTTCATGTCGCCCGTCAGTGCGGCGATCTTTCACGAAATCGGTTCGCTGGCGGTGATGCTCAATTCGCTGCGCTTGTTGTGGTTCGAAGCCGAGAAACAAAGTTGGTGGGTCCGCTCTGGCACCGCGGTCCATCAATCGCTCGAATCCGCCGCGAATGTCTGTTCCCCCTCGCGGTGGGCCGACGGGATTATTCGCTCGCGCAGATTGATTCTGCGCCTCGGCCTCGCCGCCGGGATGTTCTGGTGGATGCTTTCCGGCGTGCATTGGCTCGCGGCGGACGAGCAGGGGCTGATCACTCGCTGCGGCCGTTATATCGAAACGATTTCCGCCGGCTGGCATTGGCGTTGGCCGGTGCCGTTCGAAATGGTGCGCCGCGAGCGGGTCGATCAAATCCGCTCGGTCTCGATTGGATTTCGCCGGGTGAGCGGCCCGGAAAAAGGGGAAGGGCGATATCTCGCGCCGGTGGAATGGACCAGTCCGCATCAAGACGGCGAAGATTTGCTTCTTACCGAAGAAAGCATGTGGCTCACCGCCGATGAAGTCCCCGTCGAACTGACCGCGGAGATACAATACCGCATCGCCGATTTGCAGACGTTCGCCTTTGCTCACGCCGATCCCGAGCAGGTGCTCCGCGATCTCGCGGCGGGAACGTTGGGCGAACTGGCCGCGTCGCGATCGCTCGAAGAGATTCTCACCGCAGGCCGAGCCGAGATGGAAGCCGAGGCGCTTAAACACATCGGTCGCCACGCAGAAAAATACGGACTCGGCATCGAAATGACGTCGGTGCTGCTGCTCGACGTGCATCCGCCGAAGCAGGTTGTGCCGGCGTATCGTCAGGTCGCCGATGCGCTCGAACTGCAGCAGCAATACATCAACGAAGCCCGCACGTACGCGGCGAAACAGATTCTTTCCGTCGCCGGTGAGCGAGCCGCTGCCGATCTGGAACGGAATTTCATGGCGATCACCCCGTCAGCCATTGTTCCCGCGAACGAGATTTCGTCGGACGAAGAACAGCCCAGCGCAGTGACTCTCGCACCGCAAGCCTGGAACCTCGACGATGCCTTGTGGGCAAAACTTATTGCCGGCGAAGCGAGCGGTGAGATGCTCCTCTCGGGTGCCGCCGCGGCCGAATTGCACACGGCCCGCAAAGCCGCCGCGATGCGGCTCGATGGTGTGAAAGGCTCGCTCGCCCGATACCGCGCACTGCAGGACGTTTACCGCGCCGAACCCGGCATCTCCGGAACTCAGATGTACTGGTCGACGTTACGCAAGGCACTCACGGGACGGGAATGGACGATTATCGACCCCGCTGTCGCCTCGCAATCGCACCTCTGGCTCGCCGATCCGCAATCGCCGACCGCGAGGCCGAATTTCCCGATGATACCATCCCGCGAGCCGCAAGGCCTGCCGGGTTTTATGCCGCCGGATGAACAACAAACTATAGAGGACGAGGAACATTAGCGGCACGGGTCGTGCGCGTATTTTCGGGTGCCACTGGCGGCTTGTCCGCCAGTGTGCCTTTCAACGTCAATAGAACACGCGCGGTCAAGCCGCCCTTGGCATCCAGACGAAGCAGAGCTTCGAAGACTTGCGTTCCCAAGCGGAGCTTGGGAACGAGGAGAGAGACATGAATCCAGCCAACAACACGCCGGTCTTCAAAAAACTTCTGCTGCTCTTATGCATCGCGGCGATCGTCGCCGTCGGGGCGAGTACCATTGTGCTCGTCGATGAGACCGAGCTCGTCATCGTCGAACGCTTCGGCCGCATTAGTGCCGTGTACGATCTGCCTGCCGATCGCGGGTTGCATTTCAAGTTCCCCTGGCCGATCGGCACGGTCCGCCGGTTCGATCGCCGGGTGCAGATTTTCGATCCTCCGGGGCGCGAAGTTTTTACCCGTGACAAAAAGAATCTCACCATCGAAGCCTACATCTGCTGGAAAATCGCCGAACCGGCTTCCACGCCGTCGGATGATGCGGGCGATCGGCCGGTCGTCAAATTCTTTCGCGGGATCGGTTCGGTCGATCTCGCCGAGGCCCGGTTCGACAGCCGCTTGCGTTCGATCCTCAGCACCGAAACCGGCCGCGTCGATCTCAGTCAGCTTCTCACGGTCAGCGATTCCGAAGCCGGGCCCGGCGATGACGAATCGGGTCCGCTCGATCGGCTGTCGCAGCAACTGAAGTCGCAACTCAGCCGCGAACAGGCCGACGGGGCCTCGCTGCGCGATCAGCTCGGCGTCGAAATCGTCGACGTCCGCATCAAACGGCTGAACTTCCCGCTCGGCAACCAGCAGGCGGTCTTCGAACGGATGAAAAGCGAACGGAAAAAAATCGCCGACCGTTACCGCAGCGCGGGACTCGCCGAACACAACATGATCCGCAGCCAGGCCGACCGGCGGTATCAAGAAGTGCTCTCGCGCGCCCAAGCGGAAGCCGAGCGCATCCGCGGCGAGGCCGAGGCCGAGGCTCTCCGCACGCTCAACGAGGCCCACGCCCTCGACCCCGAGTTCTTCCAATATCTCACCGCACTCGATACGTACGAGCAAATTATCGGCGAGAAGACGACGCTCGTGCTCTCGGCGTCGAGCGGGTTTCTCAAACTCCTGATCGACGGCATTCCCAATACACCGAACATGATGAACAAACCGAATCCGCCGTCGCGCGACGCGACGCCTTCTGCCAACACGAATACGACCGATACAACAATCGACGGCGCCATCAAAGCGGCCAAGGCGGACGGCGTCCCGGCGAATACGGAGGGCTCGCCATGACCGGGCGCCGGATGTTATCGCTGTTCTTGATGATCGCGGGGCTCGCGTATCTCGCCACCGGGTTTTACGTCGTGCGCGGGAACACGCAAGCGGTGATCCGCCGCTGCGGCCGGCTCGTCACGCACGCCGACGGCAAGCCGCGGCTCGTCAGCAGCGGTTTGTACTTTGATTTGCCGTGGCCGTTTTCGACGATCGATCAGATCAACATCCACGAATTGCGGACGCTGACAATCGGTCTTCCCGACCTGATGGAAGAAGTCACGGGACCGATGTTGCAGTCGCCGACGCTGCCGGGCGAATCGCAATTTCTCACCGGCGACAAGAACATCGTGCACGTGCAGGTCGCGGTGCAGTACCGCATCGCCGAAACCGGCGTGACCGAATTCCTGATGGACAACAAAGCTCCCGAACTGCGATTGCGACTCCTCGCCGAATCGGTCGCGACCGAGCTGATCGTTCGTAGCGGCGTCGACTTCGTGCATCCGCTCGGCTTGTCGGAACTCCGCACGCGATTGACGCGAAGAGTCCGCGATCAGGCGGCGAAATCGGCACTCGGAGTCGACATCGAAGACGTCTCGATCGTCGGCGTCTATCCGCCGGTGCGGGTGAAGAGTTATTTTCTCGACGTCGCCAACGCCCGAGCCGAGAAAGAGACGATGCTGCTGACGGCTCAAACCTACGCCGAGGACCGCGAGACGTCGTCCGAAGCCGAGGCCCGGGGGATATCGGACGAATCGCTATCCCGCGCGAATGACGTCGTTCAACTCGCCCGCGCGGAGGGGGAGAGTTTCCGCAAACTCGTGGCCCAGTTCGAGCGCGCCGAGGATGAAGGGATCTCCACGATCGCCGAGTCCCGCCAGATGGCGCTCGAGCGCCGTTACTCCGAAGTGATGAGCCGCATCCTGAAGCGCGCCACCGGCCAGGTGATTGTCGACGGAGATCGTCCCGTCGATTTGATGTTCTGGCGAAAGAGCGGGGTGCCGGCGGCGAGTGAGCCGCCGCAGTGAAGGGATCCAGACAGGGAGACAAGGAGAAGGGAGACTGGGAGATGATTGACGAAGACGTTTTCTTTGACGCTTCGGAACGGACGGACGAAGAACTGCTGCAGACGTTCGCACGCGCCGCCGAAAGCAGTGAGTGGAACGATCCCTCAATGGACATTTACGACGACTACGACTACGCAAAGAAGTGACGTGCTGCTTCGTCGTGCGTGTGGTGACAACTCACTCCCCAAAATGCCGCTTCACAAAACCGAGCGACTTCGCGTTCGACCACTCGTGCGGGCCGTCGAAGAAATCGGCTTCGACGTTCTCCGGCACGTTCAAGAGCGAGTACACCCGCTTCAGTTTTTCGAAGCCGGCGCGGGCGTCGTCAATCGGCACGCTCTCGTCGCGGAGGCCGTTGATTAAGAGCACCGGCCTCGGGGCGTGCAGCGCAACGACGTCGGACATCTCGCCGTATTGCATCACGCCCGGCAGCGTATTGCAGATGCAGTGATTCATCGCGTAAAACGAATTGCGGTACGACGAGAAGATCCCCGCCATCATCACCAGCTTGATTCTCTCATCGAGAATCGGCAGATACAGCGACAGCGTGCCGCCCCCCGATAAACCGGCAAGACCGATTTTTTCGGCGTCGACCATATCTTGCGTTTCGAGAAAATCGATCGCTCGCATCGCGTCCCAGCAGCGAATGCCGGCGGGGGACATTCCCAGCAAAATGCTGTTCATCGTGACGTTCATGCAACTGCGTTGCGTCGACTTGCCGCCGTACGGATCCTGATAGCCGACGGTTTCGTCCCAGCCGCGAACGACCGGAACGATCGCCACGTAGCCATTCTCGGCGAAGTAGCGGGCAAAGTCGCGGGCGAGGACGGGCCGCGTCTGATCGGGTTTTCGTCCCTCGCCCAGATACGGCACGGCCCCGTCGTGACCATGCAGGCACACGATCGCCGGCACGCGCCCCTTGATGTTGTGCGGCACGAGATAGTAGACCGGGCACCAGTACGTCTTCTCGGTCTGGATGTAAATCTTATGCCGCGTGAACGTGTCGAACTCGCGCTTCTCGACCCATTTCACCTCCAGCGGCACCCGCTCGGGCATGCGACCGAGACTGCCAAGCATCTTCTCGCGGAACTCCCGCTTCCACTGCGTATGTTCCTCGGCGGTGTTTTCATTCCATGAGTATTCGGGAACCGTCGCCTCGGCGAGGCCATTGAAGCTCGCCGTGACATTGTTCTGGGCTGGCGGCGTGTCTTTCGGCGAATCGGCTTCGACCGCCGCGAGTGCGGAAACCAAAAAGCTCGCAATGACGAACGCCAGCGGTCGCGTGAGAGTCGTGGGCATGAAGAGTATCGCCTTTGATAGGGGGCCTTGTAATGATGAATGTAACCAACAACATAAACCGCAGGCAAAAACATCCTTATCTTTCAGACCGATAACGATTCAAGAGTTCCAGAATCTCGTCGTGTATTTTTTCGTTTTGCGAAACCACCATCACGCCGATTTTCGGAAACGCGATGGTTCCCTCGCCGTCGCCGTCAATTTCCCATAGCCCGTGCGTCTGCTCCATGACGAGCCGTTGCAGACTTCTCGCCTCCGGGCCGCTACGGCAGATATCGCGGACATCATACACGGCGAGCCGCATCGTTTCTTCGGCCTTGAGATTTGTCGTGATGAACACCACGCCGTTGCTTAAAATGAATTCCAATTCCAGCGGATCGAGCATCGCATCCAACACTGCGGTCAACCTGTGCGGACCCAATTCGTAGCGGACGGCTTCGTCGATGGAAATTCCTTCTTCTTCCAGGGTCATTTCGTCAATTCGCAGTTCGACACCGGCTTCATGGGACAAGGCGGCGACGGCCTTATTTAAAGGCACGTTGCGAAACGTGACGCTTATCGTCTGATTCAATCGTTCTCGCAGAACATCATGCTGCGGCGGGTCGAACACGAACGTTCGCCTGGCAGGAGAACGCAACTTCTCGAACAGATCGGCGATTTCACAATGTACGCGATCGGTTTGCATGACGGATATTTTCTTGTCAAAGTGATTGATCAATCCTTCGCCGTCGCCATGCACCTCCCATAAGCCGCTGCTGGTCGCCAAGACTGTGGCCATCAACTCCCGCGGGTGATAACCGTCTCGCATCAAATCGGCGACGTCGTACGTCACGCTCTTGAACGTCTCGTCGGTTTTAATCCATGTGGTGATGGTGATGATCCCATCCCGTTCGTACCAATCGAGCATCAACGGCTTGCAGATGCGATTGAGGACCAGATACAGCGGTTCGTTCTTCGCCGATTCGGTCATCGGTTCGTCCGTTGCGATACCCTCTTCTTCCAACGCCTGGTCATCGAGTCGCGTATCGATGTGCAGATCGTCTCGCATCCAAGCGACGATTTCATGTAGCGGTGTGTCGTTGAACTCGCGCGTGACGTGCACCAAAAGTTGAGGCGGAATGCCCCACGACGCGGGAATATGATTCGCGGACGCGGTGGACGCCGTCTTAACCGGCGGAGGTGCGATATTCTCTGGCGGCACGTTGATTGTCGATGGCGCACGATTTACCGACGTCGCGGGGAAAAAGTCGTCCGCGTACATCAGAACCGCGAGCACGAGAAACGCCGAGATGAGCAACGCCACGTCTCGGCCAAATGTGGAACCGAACACGAAAGGCCTCTCGATAAGTCACAAAAATGCAAAACGTCGATATATTCGGATTTTACTCGCGCGAAGGCGCAAAGGCACGAAGAACTCCCAAGAAACGGCCTCAAACGGACTTTCCTTCGCGCCTTTGCGTGAGCCTGTCTTTTCCCGTCCCGTTGCGTGGGTAACGACGATTGGGTTTGATACAGTATATCAACATCATTCATCTACTTCGTCTCGCAAAGGAACTTCCCGCCATGAAACAGATTCGTTGCGGCGTCATCGGGCTTGGCTGGTTTGGCGAACATCATGTCGATACGTTGCAGCAACTGCCGCAGGCCGAGGTCGCGGCGATCTGTACCCGGCGGAAAGATCGGCTGCAGGAGGTCGCGAGCAAGTATCACGTCGGCAAGACTTATACCGATTACCGCGACCTGCTCGCCGATGATGAGATCGATCTCGTGACGATCGTCACGCACGTCGGCGATCATCTCGAACCGACGCTCGCGGCGATCGCAGGGGGAAAACATGTCTTTCTCGAAAAGCCGATGGCGGGGTCGGTCGAGGAATGTGATCAGATTCTCACCGCGCTCAAGACGACCGATAAGGCCTTTATGGTGGGGCACGTCTGCCGGTTCGATACGGTGTATGCCCTGGCGAAAGAAGAAATCGCGGCAGGGAAGCTCGGCAAGATTCTCAGCATGCACGCCCGGCGGAATCTCGCCAAATGGATCACCGAAAGCCATCTGCACAAGATCAGCGCCCTGTTCGGCGACGGCGTGCACGATCTCGACTTGATGTTGTGGTTCACCGAAGCGAAACCGAAAAGCGTATTCGCCATGACGTCGAACAGCCGGCCGCAGTTGCCTCACGACGACATTGGTTGGGCGATGTTCCGGCTCGATAACGAGGTGATCGCCGTCATCGAGAACGTGTGGTGCCTGCCGGAGAACGCCCCGTTCGCTATCGATGCCCGCATGGAGATCATCGGTACCGAAGGGGCGATTTACATCGACAACTCCGGCAGCCATTACACGCTGCTCACGAAACAGGGAATGAGTTTTCCGCAGTCCACGTATTGGCCGAAAGTGCACGGACTGCGTCGAGGTTATCTGAAGGAGGAGTTCGACTACTTCTTGAAGTGCATCGACCGCGGCGAGAAGCCGACCGTCATCACGCCGGACGAATCGCGAGCCGTCGTCGACGCCGTGCTCAAGGCCGAGCAATCGGCGCGGGAGAATCGGGTGATTGAGTTCTGACGCCGTTCGGCCGATCGCAGCGGGACGCTTCAAACGCTCGGTAGTTCCGATGCGCGTTCACCCGTCGGTGGAGACGAAAAGAGGCTGACTCGATCGGCGAAGGTTTCATTTGCCGCGGTGAACGACGCGAGCGAGATAATCGAGATCACGTACGTTGCCGTGATGCGTGTGGCGAACACGCTGCTGCCGTAGTCCCAGACGAACAGAATCCACACGACCGCCGTTACAAACAGCCCCGCGGAGAAGACCACGAAAAAGAGCGAGCGAACTCGGCGGGCATTGATCACCCCGCGTGGCATGACGGGACGACGGGGGGAGCCATCGTCATCGTCACCTCTTACTGTGAGGGCATGTGCCAAGACCTTGGCCTTTTGTTCTGCCCCGTGCTGCAAAGGAGTACTCATCGATCGTCCTCGCTGATGGAAAAACGGAACGACAAATTACACAACTTTTTATTTACCCGTTCCTCAGCAAAGTCGCAAGCCGAATCGATCAAGCGGCAGGACATTTCGGCTTATTCGGTTGTTAACCCGTCACGACGTCTTCGCCGTGTCGACGCTCGCTCCGGGTTTGACTGTCTCCGGCTAATACCAGCCGAGACGCTTGCCCGCTCCGTAGATGAGGTAAATCCCCAGCGCGCAGATGAAAATGCCGAAGGCCATCCGCAAGTGCGGGCCTCTGATGCGGTTCGCAAAATGGGCGCCGACATAGCTGCCGATAAACATGCTGATCGCCATAATAATCGACGCCCGCACGTCGACGTTGCCGTGGCGGTAATACTCATACGCGGCGGCCAAACCGATCGGCGGCAGCAGCATGGCGAGGCTGGTGCCGGTCGCCAGGTGTTGTGAGAAGCCGGCCCAGTAAATGAGAGCGGGAACAACGACGATGCCGCCCCCCAGGCCAAACAGCCCCGCGGCAATTCCTCCAAGAATTCCAATAATGATGAAGATCAACCAGAGAGGCATGATCGGTTCCTTTTTCGAAAACGATAGCAAGTGCGAACACCGCGCGACAAGGCGATTTTGGAACCACCGCTCTTGCTCATTCCCAAGCTCCGCTTGGGAACGCAAGTCTTCGAAGCTCCGCTTCGTGATTCGCAGAGGAAGCGCTCCGCTACAGAAACCCTTCGCGTCGCGGGTAAACCTTTCGACTCGATGAGTTTTCGCGACCTTCGTAATCGGCTATTCTGTAAGAGAGAAATATCCTTTCATCACTCATCCACAGGATCGCTGCCATGTTATTTGTGCCCGCGCAACTTCAGAAACTTGCCGCCGATATTTTCACCGCCGCCGGGTGTTCGGCGGAGGAAGCCGATTGCATCGCCGCCCATCTCGTCGAAGCGAACTTGATGGGGCACGATTCGCATGGCGTGATTCGCATTCCCAGTTACATTCAATGGATGAACGCCGGCAAGGTGCTGCCGAATAAAACCGTGACGACGGTTTTCGAGAACGAAGTCGTCTCGATTCTCGACGGCGAATACGGCTTCGGGCAGAGCATCGGCAAGCAGGCGATGCAGATCGGCATCGACAAATCGTCGAAGCACGGCGTCGCCGTCGTGGGACTGCGAAACGTCGGCCATCTCGGCCGCATCGGGGCGTGGGCCGACATGGCGGTGCAGGCGAACAAAGTCTCGCTGCACTTCGTGAATACCTCGGGGGCGGGGTTGCTCGTCGCTCCGTTCGGCGGCATCGAACGCCGGCTCTCGGCGAATCCGTTCGCGGCTGGAATTCCGATCCCCGGAAAAGACCCCGTCGTGCTCGACATGTCGGCCTGCACGATCGCCGAGGGAAAGATTCGCGTCGCTCTCAATAAAGGCGTGCAGGTTCCCGAGGGGTGCATCATCGATGCGAAAGGCGAGCCGACGACCGACCCGCGGGTGTTTTACGCCAATCCGCCGGGAGCGATTCTCCCGATCGCCGGCCATAAGGGGTTCGGGTTGGGGATGATCATCGAATTCTTCGCCGGGGCGTTGACGGCGGGATCGTGTACGAACCCCGTCAATTCGCAGCGCCTGGCCAATGGCATGTTGACGATTCTGCTCGATTACAGCGTCTTCGTTTCGGCCGATTGTTTTGCGGAGGAGGTCCGCCGTTATGTCGATTTCGTGAAGAGTTCCGCGACGGTTCCCGGCGTGGAAGAAATCCTGATGCCCGGCGAGATCGAACGCAAGACCCGCCAGCGCCGCAGCGCGGGGATCGAGTTAGATGAAACGACATGGAGCCAAATCCACGGCGTCGCGACGACGCTGAACGTGCAGCACAAGTTCGCGGCCCCAACCGGCACGGGAACCTCGCAAGCGGGGTTGAATATTCCGGCGCTCGGGGAGAAGAAGTGATCTTCGAAGGGATGACGCAATGGATGACTCGCCTTATGAGAGTGCTGAATATCGGCTTCAGTGGTACTACTTATTATTGGGAGTCGTCTGTCTCGTTTTTTTCCTCGTCATGGGTATCAGCTCGGTTTGGGCGGCTCTTACAAACATCGACGGCTCGTTCAAGCGACCGATCTTGGCCGCATGGATCTTTGGCACGTTTTGGTCAGCATTGGTACTGCTTTGCATCTGGGTGATACTCGCGTATTACCGCGAACTTCTGATTATCGATCCAACGAAGATCACGCAGCATGGAATCATCAGCGTAAAGTCGATCGCGCTCGATGACGTCACCCAGGTAAAATGGGGACGGTATTCAATGAACGGGAGCGTATTGATTCGCGACAGCAGCACGAAGATCAAAATCCATCTCGATAACTTTACGAGAACTGAAATCGAAGAGATCAAGACCTTCGTTCGAGAGGCAGTTCCAGAAGAGATCCAGACCGGTCGGGCCGAGCTCGTCGCGCAAAGAGAAAAACTGACGTCTCGCCGAAGGCCTCGCTCGAAAAACGCCGTCGTTACGAAATCGCTTGTTTTCTTAGCGATTGGCTCCATCTTTATTAGCGTCTGGGCAGTCGAGGCGGCTCCACAATTCTTGTTGGCCGGTATCGTGAATGTGGTCTTTGCTTTGTTGCTGCTCTGGAATCTTCGCCGTCGGCGAAAGAAAAAAGGGGACAAAATGATTGACGAAACAGCGTCGGGGGAGTGAACCTTCTGACATACGATTTCGGCATCCCCTGAACGGACTATGGCCGAAAAATTCGGACGATGTCTGAACCTCAAGCGGGTAGCCCGGACAGCTTTGTGTCCGGGTGCCGCAGGCACAAGAGGTCTTCGATTTTATTGTTATCATGCACAAACGAAAAATCTACGATGAGGAAGGCCACGCTCACTTCGTCACGTTTTCGTGCTATCCGGTGAGGCGGAGATTGGTCGAAAAGGATATCGATTGGCGATCGAGTTCGGTTCGATTCTACAAACTGGAAGAAGACGTCGGAGTATCAGTCGGTTGGATTGATTGAAGCGAAGACCTCTTGTCGCTGCGCGACCCGGACACAAAACTGTCCGGGCTACCCGATGTCCTGTCGACGTTACCTACAACCACTCCCCCCACCACTCCAGAATCTGCTTCAGCCTGTGAATCCGCAAATCGGGCGGGCCGCTTCTGCTTAATCCGTGACTTGTGCTCTGAGGATAACGCACGAATCGGCAGGGGATGCCCCTTAACTTCAGCGCGGCGAAGACTTGTTCTCCCTGCTCGACGTTGCAGCGCAGGTCGCCTTCGCTGTGGATGATCAGCGTGGGGGCTGTCACGTTGCCGAAAGAGTTGAGCGGGCTGCGGTCCCATAAGGGTTGCGGGTTGTCCCAGGAGTTGCCGGGCCAGTAGTGATCTGGGATCAAAGGAATATCGCTCGAACCGACCATGCTCACCAGGTTCGCGACGCAGCGGTCGGTGATCGCGGCGATGTAGTCTTGCGAATGGCCGATCGCCCAGTTGGTCATGAATCCGCCGTAACTTCCTCCCATGATGCCGAGGCGTTTCTTATCGACGAACGATTGCTCGCGGAGAAACTTGGTAACGGCTTGCACGTCGGCCCAGTCGTCGAGACCCCAACGGCCGCGGATCGCATCGCAAAATGCCTCGCCGTAACCTTTGCTGCCGCGCGGATTGCTGAAGGAGACGACATAACCGGCTGCGGCGAGGACTTGAAACTCGTGAAAAAACGTTTCGCCGTATTGCGTATGCGGTCCGCCGTGGACTTCGAGGATGGTCGGATATTTCTTCCCCGCCTTGAAGCCGATCGGTTTCATGATCCAAAGCTGCACCGGTGTGCCGTCGAACGATTCAACCCAGACCGACTCCGGCTGGCTGAGCTGCCGCGACTTGAGGAATTTGCCGTTGAAGTCGGTGAGCGGCGTCACGGTCGAACGGCTCCCTTCGATGTCGGCATCGAGTTTGCCGACGCCGACGTTGGGGGGCGTGAACGTGTGGGCCTGCGTCAGCACGCACGTCTTGCCGTCGTCGCTGATGTTCCCGAGCGTGTGCACCGCGGGGCCTTCGGTGTGAAACGTCCAGAGTCCGCCGTCGATCGACTGCGAGGCGACGTGACATGTCCCATGCCAGCCGATCGTGCTATAGATGCGCTGGCTGTCGGGACTCCACACGAGCGATGCGCCGAACTCCGCCTCGGCGGTGTCGCTGAGCGTCGCCACCGAAAGGCAGTAATCGTGATCGACCGAGAGATCACGCGTTGTTCCAGTCTTGGCGTCGCACAGATACAGCCGCGTATTCCGCGAACCCCAGATTTCTTTCCCCTCGCGGCCGGCGAAGGCGATCCATTGACCGTCGGGCGACCACGCCACCGCCGACTTGCTGCCAACCGGAGCTTGAGAGATCTTCTTCGCTTTTCCGCTGCGGGCATCGACGCGAAAGAGTTCCGCCTTCCAGGGGGAAATGATCGCATCGTCGGCAGTGTTCGCCGTGACGGCAAGTTCGCGGCTGTCGGGCGACCAGTCGAAACTGAAAAAGCCGACGTTGTCGTCGTCGAACAACAGCCGATGGTCGCCGCTGGCGACGTCGACGATGTACAATTCGTGGCGTTTATCGTTGAAGTAGCCGTCGCCGTCCAGCCGGTAATACTGCTGATCGATGACGCGGGGCGGCTGGCTCTCGCCGGTCTCTTCGCGGCGTTTGGCGGCTTCCGAGGTGAAGTCGGCTTCGGTCTCGCGAAAGGCGACGGCGAGCATTTTGCCGTTGGGAGACCATTTGAACGAGCGCAGTTTCCCTTCAG
This sequence comes from Planctomycetaceae bacterium, assembly GCA_040881995.1. GTDB lineage: Bacteria > Planctomycetota > Planctomycetia > Planctomycetales > Planctomycetaceae > JAQCEJ01. Next base: position 16,853 of record JBBECD010000078.1, on the reverse strand, counting down.
GGAAATGCGTGAGCTGCACCGCTTCGCCGCCAGCGGATTGGATCACGAAAATTTGCGGATTCCCTTTTTCGCGTTCGCCGATGAAAGCAATTTGCGAGCCGTCGGGCGACCAACGGCCATGTGAATCTTTATTGCCGCTGGTGAATGGCCGCGGTTCGCCGCCGGTCGAGGCGACGGTCCAGAGGTTGGTGACCGATGTGAGTTTGTCGCCGACGTGTTTGCGGGTGAAGAGCACGGTCCCGCCGTCGGGCGAAATCTGCGGATCGCCGACGAGCACGACTTGCAGCAGATCTTTCGGTTTGATCGTTTTCTTCATCTCGGCGGCGGTTTTGGCCGATCTGTCGTTCGATGATTTCCGAGGGGAGGCGGTGTGTTTTTTCGCGGCGGACGATTTAGCCATGCGCGGGTTTCCCTTTCCAATGCAGTCGTGGTTCGTTTTTCAAAGCGACAAGGCCGAACATATGCGAGAGTGCAATGAGCGGATACTGAATCACGCCCACGGCGACGGCGATGGCGGCCCACCAGACGAGTTCCAGATTTTCGAATCGGCCGAAATGCACGTTCTGCCGGATGAGCGCGAAATAAACGCAGCCGACAATGACGGCCCCTAACAGCAGATACGGCAGCGCGACCGCGTAACAGGCGAGATAATCAACGGGGGAGCGAAGAACCCACCATGCCACGCGGACCGGGTTCGTCGAACCTTTCACTCCCGCGACTGAAAACCCAACGGGAACGTATATCAGGGCGAACGCTGCGAGCGCTGTCACGGCGGGAACGAACGCTTGGTGCGCTTGAACGTCTTCACGAGTCCAGCCGAATTGATAGTAGCCGTAGGCGATTCCGCCCGCCGTCAGAATCGCCGGCATGAGCGCCCAGATGACGATCGTCATCGCGCGGTTCAGATCGCCGAGCGGGCGATTGATTCCCTGCACGGCCTGCTCTTCCCAGGCGGCTCGCCGGCTGATCCACATCAGGTTGCCGCACTGGGCCGACAGGCTGCGCAGAAAGGCAAACCCCATCATGGCGAGCAGCGGCACGGTGCTGAGGACGATCAGTTCGACTTTCAGCGTGCTCAACGTGAGGTGCGATTGAATCCAATTGCGGGCGACGACGGGGAGAATCTGCTCCTGAAACGCGATGACGACGCACGCCGCGCCGACGGTCAGCAGGTATATCGTCCCCCAGCCGAGCGAGAGCGCGAACAGCACGCTGAGCGTCACGTTGATGACCGCGTAAACCGCAAGCACCTGTTCGTTGCCGCTCAGAACGAGGTCGCGATATAAATACGCCGCGTAAATCAGGCCGCCGATAAAGCCCCAGCCGAGAAACACCAGCATCGAGACGAACGCTTCGGCGAGAACGTGCTCGGCGTCGAAGCAGCCCTGCAAGACGGTCTTCAGCGTTGGTTTTTGTTTGAGTCCCGGCGGCACGTCGGCGGCGAGACCTTCCTGCCACAGCAGTGCCCGCTGATAATCCGAACGCTGCAACGCCAGTTGATCGACCTTCGAGCCGGAAGCCTCCGCATGGCCGCGGAGCGCGTACGATTCATCCGACGCGGAACTCGGACGGTAACTCTCTTCCGTATGCCGTAGAAACGTCGCCGGACTCTCGTCGAGCAGCGGCGTGTGTGTGACGTCGGCCGGGGGAACTGAAGGGAGTTCCCGCGAATCGGAGGAGATTGATTGTTCTTTCTCGATAGGAGTGCCAAGCGTCTTGCGATAATACGGCGACACCGGCGTCGAGCGGGTGGGGGCATCGGGAACCGAGATGTAGACGTCGGATGCGGGATTGGGAAGTGAATCCGGCCGAGAGGGCGATTCGAGCCCTTTCTCCTGATGCTGAATCGTTGATTCGCCTTCCACATGATCGACGAGCGCAATCGGCGTGGAATCGATCGGCGGCGGGGGAGGGGAATCCTCGTCAGGAGAGACCGGTCCCATCTCGTGCGCGACCCCGCCGAGATCGTTCCCCTCGGTGAGATCGACGAACTGCTGACGGACCGACTTGTGACCCGTCGTCACGATCAACAGGCGGCCGAAGGCCCGCAGTCCCGGAAACTCGGTTTGATGGACGTGGTCCCGGCAGCGCTGATACCGAACGCGGACGGTGAGAAATTCGCGGAACCGATGACCGAGCGCCAATCCGGCCGCTACGCCGATCAGCAGATAACTGAAGCGGAAATTCCAGATCGCCCAGATGAAGCCGACGGCCCAGCAAGCCGCGACAATCCAGACCGGCCGGCGAAAATGTTCGACGATGCGGATTTCGGAATTCCGTTCGATCCGGCTTTGCTTTCCGCAGACGACGCAGCACTTCGGGAGTTCGACGTCCCAGCTCTCGCCATCCCAGACCCCTCCGACTTGCGAGCGGTCGGCGTCGAGAATGATTTCTCTTCGCGTCACGCTCGGCGGGCGAAAATTCGGATCGAAGTCGATCAGATACTCTTTGATCGAATTGCCGTTTTGCCAATAATACCGCGCGACGGCGACGGCGTAATCCATCAGCCATCGGCCCCATGACATGGCGAAGCCTGCGATGACGCGTCCCCAACTCTGGAGAAGGTCGATGCCTTGCTGCGGGAACGATTTTTTTTCGGGGGAGTTTTCGTTGCCAGCCTCGGCGGGGTGATTCGAACCGCTTGCGGACGGTGCGGCGGCGTCCTCGCGACGGTCCTCCCCGGCGAGGTAACGGTCTTGCAGCCGGGTAGTGGCTTTCGCGGCGGCGACCGCCCCCTTGCGAAGTCCCCAGCCAGCGGCACGCGCGCAGCGGCGAAGCACCGACCACAACAGCCGGTTATCCTTCGGCGAATTCGACGCTGGTCCTTCGGACATATTGGCGATGTTATCTTTCTCGATTCAATTCGCGTACTACAATTCTTCCCGCTGGTATTGCACAGGATTCACCCGGGGAATGCAAGAAGAGAATGAAACGAAGGATGAAGGCTGAATCAGAATCCGATTTAGCGGTTAACCGCGACGCGAAGGGTTTCCGCAGCGGAGCGCTTTTCTTTTAGCCCCCGGCGAGTCGCCGGGGGTACGGTGTATCGCAAATGTCCCCCGGTCATTGACCGGGGGCTAAAAAGCGAAGCAGGAGCTTGGGAACGAGAAGCGATCGTTGAGTCGGAATGAAACGGCGGAACTTCTGCTGGTGCTTTGACGCGACGTGCCGTTCGTGGTTCAATGTTGATGCAACGGTTTTGACGGATGCGTTGATTTCACACCCCTTACTAACAGGAGTCCTTATGAACGTCCATCGGGGAATTCGATCGAAATGGGCAAAGGTGATGCTCACCGGTCTGACGACCGGCGCACTGTTGATCTCGGCGTTTGCCGGGTCGGCCTCGGCGGACGTGCGGCTGCCGGCCGTCGTGGGCAGCAACATGGTCCTGCAGCGCGACAAGCCGATTCATCTCTGGGGCTGGGCCAGTCCCGATGAGAAGGTGACGGTCACGCTCGGCGACGAGAGCAAGACGACCACCGCCGACGCCGAGGGAAACTGGTCGGTCGACCTGAACGAACTCCCCGCCGGCGGTCCGCATCAGATCTCCATCGCCGGGAACAACACGGTTACGCTGGACAACGTTCTCGTCGGCGAGGTGTGGGTCTGCTCCGGTCAATCGAACATGGAATGGGGAGTTCGCAGTTCCACGAACGGCGAGCAGGAAATCGCCAATGCCAAATATCCCAAAATCCGCCTGTTTCACATCCCCAAAGTTCCCTCCGGCACGCCGCAGGACAACGTCAACGCCGCCTGGGTCGAGTGCAGTCCCGAGACCATCCCGAACTTCTCGGCGGTTTCGTACTTCTTCGGGCTTCGTCTGTATCAGGAACTCGATATCCCCGTCGGACTGATCAACACGTCGTGGGGGGGAACCCGCATCGAACCGTGGACGACGATCAACGGCTTCAAGTCGGTTCCCGCGCTGTCGTCGATCGTCGATATGATCGGACAGGCGAATGCCGCGTATGTCGAGCAATGCGCCGCCACGATCGAACTGCTGAAGAACGATTGGCTCCCCAAAGCGCAAGCCGCCGCCGCTGCGGGTGAACCGATCCCGACTCCGCCCGCCTGGCCGGCGCATGCGCTCAATGCCAATCAGCAGCCGACCGGTTTGTACAACGGCATGGTGCATGCCATCCATCCGCTCGCGGTCCGCGGGGCGATCTGGTATCAGGGGGAATCGAACCTCACCGAAGGAATGCTGTATCACGAAAAGATGAAGGCCCTGATTCACGGCTGGCGCGAATTCTGGGGAGAAGAGATGCCGTTCTATTTCGTGCAGCTCGCGCCGTTCAAGTACGGGGCCGCCCCGGATCTGTTGCCCCAAATCTGGGAAGCCCAGACCGCGACGCTCGCCGTGCCGCATACCGGCATGGCGGTGACGACCGACATCGCGACCACCGACAACATTCATCCCCCCAACAAACAGGACGTCGGCAAACGCCTGGCGCTGTGGGCGCTGGCGAAAACGTACGGGAAGAGAGATCTGGTCTACTCGGGACCGCTGTTCAAATCGATGTCGATCAAGGGGAATAAAGCGATTCTCTCGTTCGATCACGTCGGCGGCGGACTGGCCTCGCGCGACGGACAACCGTTATCGCATTTTGCGATCGCCGGCGAGAACGGCGCGTTCGTCCCCGCCGAAGCGAAAATTGAAGGGGAGACGCTCGTCGTGACCGCCGATCAGGTCGAGAAACCGCAAGCGGTCCGATTCGGTTGGGATCAACTCGCGGAACCGAATCTGATGAACACAGAGGGCCTTCCCGCCTCACCGTTCCGTACGGACAAATAAGAGCAATTGAGCAACTCGATGATTTTGAAAGGCGGGTCGGCCGGCACATCGCCGGGCGACCCACCTTTCTTGTTTAGGTCTCCGTAAGGTGAGCCCGTGTGGGTTAACGTGTATCTATTACTCACGATGAGTAAATTGCCTCTTGCATGACGAGCGGCGAGCGGCGATGATATTTGACGTGAAATTCTGATACGCTGGATGGCCGTGCGGCATAAAAAGGATCGTACCGAAGGTGCGCGAAGCGATCCGCGCCCAACGCGTGGAGGAGCCGCGGCCTATCGAACGAAATTGTACATATCAGTCCCAGATGATTCCGCTGGAACGCCTTCGACGTTGTTCATCGGTAAAACGGCGGGAATCGATTTGAAAGCGATACGTCATGCTGAATCACTTTCTAGTTCAGTTCCGTCGCCGCCCGGTCCGGGAGTCGTGCCCATGATGTACTTCTTGACCAACATTTTTAATACCAAAGACTTCCCCGCCCGCTGGAACTGTGGAAATTGGTCCGATTTCCACGGCTGGCTGCACATTCTCTCGGATCTGGGAATCTGGTCGGCGTATTTTGCGATTCCCTGCGTGTTGCTGTATTTCGTGCTGAAGCGCGACGATTTGCCCTTTCGCAAGATCTTCGTGCTGTTCGTCGCGTTCATCCTGTTGTGCGGCCTGACCCATCTGATGGATGCCACGATTTTCTGGTGGCCTGCTTACCGGCTGTCGGGATTGATCAAACTGGTCACGGCGACCGTCTCGTGGATCACGGTATTGGGACTCGTGCGCGTCGCGCCCCTGGCGATGGCGATGCGGTCTCCCGAAGAACTCGAACGCGAGATCGCCGCCCGCAAAAAAGCCGAATTCGACCTGCAACGGGCCAACGACGAACTCGAGCGGCGGGTCGAACAGCGCACCGCCGAACTGGCGGCATCCAATCGGGCATTGCACGACGAACGCGAGTGGTTCAGCACCACGCTCACGAGCATCGGCGACGCGGTGATTACGACCGATCTCGAAGGCCGCGTGACGATGCTGAATCCCCTAGCGGTTCAACTCACCGGTTGGACCAGCGAGGAAGCCATCGATCGGCCTCTTTCCGACGTCTTCCAGATCGTGAATGAAGCGACCCGCGAAGCCGTCGAGAATCCGGCGGTTCAGGCCCTGAAGGAAAACGTCATCATCGGCCTGGCAAATCACACGATCCTTATTGCGCGCGACGGAACCGAGCGGCCGATCGACGACAGCGCCGCCCCCATCCGCTACGAAGAAGGACAAGTCGTCGGCTGCGTACTCGTCTTCCGCGACGTCACCGAACGGCGGCAGGCCGACAAGGCGGTGCGCGAAAGCGAGACCCGGCTTGCGCAACTGGCCGACAACATCTCGCAACTCGTCTGGATGGCCGGCCCCGGCGGGCGGATCATCTGGTACAACCAACGCTGGTACGAATACACCGGCATGAACTCCGAAGAACTGCAAAACTGGCAGAACGCCGTGCATCCCGACGATGAACAGCGCGTGGTCAAGAAACTGGAACAATGTTTCGAGACGGGCGACATGTGGGAAGACACCTTCCCGCTGCGCGGGGGCGACGGTGTTTTCCGCTGGTTTCTCAGCCGCGCAGTGCCGATTCGCGACTCGGCCGGTCGCATCGACCGCTGGTTCGGGACGTTCACCGACATCACCGAGCAGCGCGATACGCAAGAGAAACTGCGAATGCTCGCCGCCAAGCTCTCGGAAGACGACCGCCGCAAAGACGCCTTCCTGGCGACGCTGGCGCACGAACTGCGCAATCCCCTGGCACCCATCAGCATGGGGCTGGAAGTCATGAAGATGTCGCCGAACGACGCCGGGCGGATGGAGGAAGTCCGCGGCATGATGGAGCGTCAGACGAAACAACTGGTGGTGCTCGTCGACGATCTGCTCGACGTCTCGCGGATTTCACGCGGAAAACTCCAGTTGCGGCAATGTCCGGTCGCCATTAAAGAGGTCGTAAAAAACGCCGTCGAAACGACCCGCCCGATGATCGACGCCGCGCGGCACGAATTCACCCTTTCGATGCCCGAAAACCCCGTCACGGTTTTTGCCGATCCCAACCGGCTGGCGCAGGTCTTTTCGAACCTGCTCAACAACGCCGCCAAATACACCCCCGACGAGGGGCACATCTGGCTCACCGTCGAGCCGCACAAAGACGACGTTGTGATCGCCGTCAAAGACAACGGCATCGGTATTCCCGCCGAACGGCTGGAAGAGATCTTCGAAATGTTCAATCAGATCGAACATCCGATTCAGCGGATCACCAGCGGCCTCGGCATCGGCCTCACGCTGGTCAAGTCGCTCGTCGAATTGCACGGCGGGACGATCGACGTGCAGAGCGCCGGCGTCGGTCAGGGGAGCACATTCAGCGTCAGGCTGCCGATGAGCGACGAACCCCCGGCGGAAGTTTCCTCGTCGCATCAGGCGAGTCCGTCTACGGCCGGCTCGGCTTCGTCTCGCGTGCTCGTCGTCGACGACAACAAGGCGGCGGCGAACATGGTCACGATGGCGATCAAAATGCTGGGCAACGAAGTCCGCACCGCCGGCAACGGGCAGGAGGCGATCGACATCGCCGCCGAATTTCTCCCCGACGTCGTCGTGATGGACATCGGCATGCCGATCATGAACGGCTACGAAGCCGCGGCATACATCCGGCATCAGGAATGGGGAGAAAAAATGCTGCTGGTGGCTCTGACCGGCTGGGGCAAAGACGAAGACAAACGCCGCTCGAAAGAAGCCGGCTTCGACTATCACCTCGTCAAACCCGCCGAGCCGTCGCAGCTCCGCGAGCTAATCGAATTGGCGAAGAGGAAGTCTACGCCGTAGCCGCAGGCCGGATGAGGGTGCCTTTTGCAATTGCATAATCATATCCCATATCGACTTCAAACCGGAAAAAAGAATTCCGTCAGAACAACACAGCAGGACCGATCGCAATCCAAAATCTGTTCGTGTCTTTCGTACCGTCCGTGGTTCATCATCTTCTGAAACCACGAAATACACGAAGAGCACGAACGGTTGAGGATTTCTGTTGAATTGCCCACTGTTCGTTAGGGTATCCCGCACGGGCCGAAACGCCAGCCGTGAAATACTCGTTTTAAAGACTCCAGCATATGCACCGGATCATTGCGATCGTCGAACATTCTGCGGCCCCTTAAGTCATTTCATTTGTCGTTGAGGCACGTTCTCGTTCAGCCTTGAGACTCGACAATAACTCATCCAACGATTGCGGAATCAGCCCTTCGCTCGGAAGTTCGTATTCGGTATAGTCGAAAAGATCGCCGAAGTAATACCCCTCGCGGGGTTCGAGTGGCTCGCCCAGCACGAACGGGCCAAACTGATACCCATGGCCATCCAGTTCGACGACCTCAAACTCACAACTGGGCCAAGGTTTCTGCGTCCCTTTCATCAGTTCAAATCCCTCATCGATCCAATACGTGTGACCGTCTCCTACATCGAATAGATAAAGCGTCCCTGCGTCGCTCCAGACCTCAACGACGGCATCCGATTGAATGTGATGCACGCGAACTTTGTCCGCCGAGGCAACGGCTGTTAGGAATTTGGCCCGAGACAATCGTCGGCTTTGGGCTGGTTTCACATCGAGCAAGCGGATGGCTTTGTACCTCAGATACGCAAAAAAACAATACAGTATTAACCCAACGCAGGCGGCGAAATAGAAAGGGACGTCCAGCCACCAGGCCGCAAGCGTTACCGAAATGGCAAATGTGATGAAATCAGTCACATACGGATTTTGATAAAACGACCACGTCGGCGGCAATGCGTCAATCGCCAAGCAGCGTTTGAGCTGCTCGCGCTCGGTTCCCGACAGCGGTCGTTCGTAGATGCGATACATGGCCGATTCCTCTCTCGCGACTATTAGAACGTGTATTTCGCTCCGGTGCAAATTTGATAACTTAATTCCAACGCCGACGCCACAAAAGGCGTAAACAAGTTGAACCGCCCGTCAGAGCGCGCAGGGGGAATCACGGACGGCAGGGGGTGTCGGATGCGAATTCATACGTTCCGCTCCGCCGTGGTGTGGCTCATCGTCGCGGCCGGAATGCTGAGCCGGCCGTTCTTCGCCCGCGCCGATGATTGGCCGGGATTGCGCGGGATTCATAGCGATGCGCATTCCGCGGAGACCGGGCTGACGTCCGACTTCAAGAAATATCCGCCGCGCGTGGCCTGGGCTCTGGAGCTGGGGCAGGGGTATTCGAGTTTCGCCGTCGTCGGCGAGACGGCATACACGCAGTATCAGTCGGCGCTCGGGCAATATGTGATCGCCCTTTCGGCCGAAACCGGCGAGACGATCTGGGAAACCCGCTACGATCTGCCGTTCGAGGCGGTCGGCATTTATCCCGGACCGCGCACCACTCCCGCCGTTGCCGACGGCCGATTGTTTTTCGTCTCACCCGACGTGCTGCTCGGCTGTCTTTCGGCCGAGACCGGCGACATGTTGTGGTCCATCGACCTGAAAAGGAAATTTCGCCCGACCGGAGCCGATTTCGGTTACTCGGCCTCGCCCCTTGTGCTCGGCGACCGTGTCATCATTCCGCTGGGAGGCGACGGCACAGGCGTCGTCGCATTCGACGTCGCCGACGGCCGCGTCGTCTGGTCGTCGCTCGACGACGCGGCGAGTTATTGCACGCTGTTGCCGATTTCGGTCGCAGGCCGGCAACTGCTGGTTGCGTATCTCGAAAACGTCGCCGCGATTCTCGACGCCTCCGACGGCAAGATGCTGTGGCGCGACGAACTCTCGACCGGATACGACGAACATTCCGCCGCGCCCCTTTACCAAGAACCGTATCTGATTTTCTCAGCGCCATTTCGCGCGGGGGCGACGGCGTATCGATTGTCGTGGGAAAAATCGTCATCCGAAGCAACGGCCGATAAACTTCGCGTCGCTTACGTCTGGTTCGCGAAGCAGTTCTCGAACGACGTCTCATCGAGCGCGATCGTCGACGATGCGATTTACGGGTTCGACCTGCGCGATGCACAGTCGAAAGCGCATCGGCCGTCGCGCGGCGAGTTTCGCTGCCTCGACGTGGCCACGGGAGAGATCCTCTGGTCGACCGACCGCGTCGGGCAGGCGAGCATCGTCGCCGTCGACGGGCGGCTGGTGATGTGGAACGATAAAGGGGAATTGATCGTCGCGGAAACGAGCCGCGAAAAGTATATCGAGCAGGCGCGACTCGAACTTTTTCCCGATGAGATCTGCTGGACGTCCCCCGCCTTTTCGAACGGACGCGTTTTCGTGCGAACGCAATCGCGCGCGGCGTGCATCGATCTGCGTCCGCCGCAAGACGGCGTACCGGCCGCAGTCCCCGCCACGATTCCCGTGGTCTCCCGCCGGCGCAACTGGCAATGGCTGCTGGGCGCCGAACGCGAGCATCCCTTTATGCGGCCGACATGGGACGAATATCGCGACTGGTTCGTCGCCGCGCTGATGACTGTGTTCTTGCCCGCGACGCTCGTCGCGCTGGCCGTTCAAGTCTCGACACGCCGTCGGAACGACTCATTCACGACACAAAATAGCTTTCGCCTCTGGTGTCTCTGCGCGTTGCTGCTCGGCGTCGTCGCCACGCCGCTCTTAAACCGCTGGGGCATTCGCGAGTTTTTCTTCACCTGGCCGGCGGCGCTGTTGGGGATTTTTCAATGGGCGATACTGGAAAACGTCACGCTCAAACGGCATGCCGATCTCCCCCGCCGGGAGCGCCTGCGAAAAAGTCTGGTCGTCCGCTTGGTCGACGTTGCCTTTGTGCTGATCTGCATCGGCTACTTCTGGGCACTCCATCGGTTGAGTCTGCCGCACGAATGGGTCTTCCTGATCGGCTTCGCCGCGGCGATTCCGTTTTGCTGGAAGGCGAGTCAAGCCGCGACGCGGACGCATCGGCTGATCATACCGATCGGCTGGAGCCTGCTCGGTTTCGCCGCCGGTTATTGGAGCAGCGTGCTTTTTCCCATGGTGCGCGGGCTCTTGATCAACTCGGCGTGACCTGCAGCAATCGCTGGCATTGTTCTTCGCAGTGCAGACAGGTTTCGGCGCACACGCGGCAATGCTCGTGCATGTCGGCGTGCTTCTGGCATTCGTCGGCACACGAACGGCACGCCGTCGCACACGTTTCGAGCAGCGCAGCCATCGTGGCGGCATCGGGACGGCTGGCGCGGCTGAGAATTCGGCCCGTCGCCGCACAAATGTCGGCGCAATCCATATCGGTGCGAATGCAGTACGCCAGCGATTTCGGATCATCTTCGTGCAGACAGGCATCGGCACACGACAAGCACGTGGAAACACACTCACAACAAGCGGCGATGCTCGCCGCCAAAGCGTCGGCGTCCCCTTCGGGACGGTTCGGATGCGTCTGAATCATTTCGCGGATACGTTCCATGACGGAGTCTCCTTTCGAGAATGGCGTTGATGTACGGCATGCAGCATACCTCACAACGCGATCAATCAACTAAAGGGAAATTCCGTAACACGTCATGGGGATGAAACGGACCAGGACGCCGATCCGCTCAATTTCATTTAGCCCCCGGGAGGATCGTTTTTTGCATTCTCCGGCCCTCGACTCTGGACTCTGGACTCTCGACCCTTCCTCACGCCGAGAGCGAACGGCTGCGCCACAGGCTCGCCGGCAGACTTCCCGCGGCGATGATCGCCAGTTGGCTGACGACGAACAATCCGAGCGCCATCAGCACGCCGTCGGTGAAACCGTACGAGTGCAGGCCGACGCCGAGTTCGTTCACGCCGAACCAGCTCCACGAGGTCATGACATTGCCGCCGACGGCGAGAATCGCCAGTCCGCGATCTTTCACCATCGCCCCCCAGCGGGCATGCAGCACGAGGGCGTTCCAGATGACGATCATCAGGGCGCCGTTTTCTTTCGGATCCCAGCCCCAGAACCGGCCCCACGAATCGTCGGCCCACAATCCGCCGAGCACCGTTCCCACGAAGCTGAAGAAGATCGCGAAGCAGAGCGTGCCGTAAATCATCCGCGTCAGGTTCTTGCCGACTTCGCGCGTCAGCGACTTCGTGAGCAACCCGCGGGCGATGTACACGACGCCGAGAATCCCCGCGACAAAGGTGGTCGCATAACCGAACGTGATGCAGACGACGTGCGTCGCCAGCCAGAACTGTGTATCGAGCACCGCCTGCAAAACCACAAACGTGTCGCCGTCCGAGGCCAGCAGGTGAGCGATCACCAGCGTGGCGAAGCCGGCGACCCCGGCGAGCAGATTGCCGACGCCGAGTTTATACAGCATTTCGAAAATCATCCCGAAGATGACCGCGCCCCAGCCGATGAAGACCGCCGACGAATAGAGGTTCGTCACCGGCGGCCGGCCGGAGATGTAGATGCGGGCGACGAGCGCGCCGGTGTGCACGACGAACGTGAAGACCGTCAGCCAGAACGCGGCCCGGTTGAGCGGCCGGCTCCAGCCGAACCATGCCAGCGCCGAGAGCACGAACACCATCACGTACAACACCGACGCATGATAAAACGGCTCGGCCTGATTGAAGAACGCCTCGAACTCGACTTTCTTCTGATCGATGCCGACCGGGGCGTCGGTTTCAAGCAGCGTTTTGTAGTCGGCGACGGCTTTGTTGAAGCCGGCGACATCCCCCTTGCGATAGGCCGCCATCATTTTCGTCCAGGCCACCGTCGGTTCCGCGGCGGGTTGGCCCATGAGCTGCGTTTGCAGAAATGCATTGAGCCAGGCGATGGAATACGGTTCCCAGACCTCTTTCTCCGTCTTCTGATCGCCGGTTTCATTCGCTTCCTTACCGACAGGGACGACGAGCGGCGGACTCATGCTCGACAAGACTTGGGTGTAGTTCTTGATCCCCTCGAAGATCGCCATCATTTTCTGTTGGGCCGCTGTCGGATTTCTCTTGTACTCGGCTTCGGAAGGAAATTCCTCGATCGGCGGCGGGGTGAACGATTCGTTGACCAGCGTGAAGGTGTGAATGCGCTGCTCCACTTCCAGAAACCGCCGCTGCAATACGGTTAAGCTCTTGGGCGAGTTCTTTTGAATCTCACGATATTCCCGCGTCAGTTTGTGGAATTCGTCCGATTTCGGCAAAAGCTGCTCGACCGAATAACGATGCGACTTTTCCCGCTTCAGTTCGAAGAAGCTTTCAATTTCGGGGTGATCGATGCGGACGATCTTGTGATGCTTCGCCGCCTCGGAATGGGAAATCACGTCGAGGAACCAGCGAATCGCCGACGCTTCGACCTCCTTCGTCTTTTTCTCCTCGCTTGCGTCGTCGTTCTTTTTATCGGCGCTCGTCACCACTTCGCCGTCCTCGTCGACGACCATTTTGAACGTCTGATAGTTCGAAATCTCACGCAGCGTATTCCGTGCATACGAATCGACCGGTTGCAGCCGGCCATGGGCGACGATCGGCAACTGACCGAATTCGTAGAAGTTGAACTCTTCATCATTATACTTCGGTATGCGGGCCTGGCCGAGCAGCCAGCCGCCGAAGATCAAGACGATGGCAAGCGGAAACCAAGTCGCCAACGGCCCGCCGGGGGCGTGTTGCAACGTGCCGCGCTCTTGCGCTTTTGCCATTTTCTTTTCGAGCCGCTGTTGACGCTTCTTGTTGGTCTCTTCCGTGTCGGAGTCGTCGTTGTTATCAGGACCGGTCGCCGCCATCCCGGCGAACGCCGCGGCTTCTTCTCGCTGCCGGCGATTCAAAAAGCGGATGAGCGTGATCGAAAAGTGCGCCAGCAGTCCGACGGCGACGATCATGCACGAGACGTAGGGGATCATCCAGCCGGTGTTGGTCACGACGGAAAGCGTCGTCCCTTCAACGCCGGTGTTCGGATTCTTGTTATATCCGCTCTGATAAAACGTCGCTCCCGCGTAGCGGAGCGGGTTATTCATCCAGATGTGAATTTTCTCATGGACGTCGCCGCCGCTTTCGACGATCCGGACGTCGGACGAATAATTTCGCGGCGTGTCGGTGCCGAGATAATCGTCCTTGCGGACGTCGAGCAAGGTGACGGAGTAGTCTTTGTAATCTCGTTCGAATCTGAGCGCCACTTCGTAGGTTTTATCGCCGACGGTGAGTGTCTCGGGCTGGCCGATTTCCGATTGCAGAATGCCGACGAGGTATACGCCGAGCGATTTGTCGGTTCCTTTTTCGAAGAACTCGACGTAAGCGGACGACATGTCGACCCCGCCACCCATGTCGGTTCCGGTGGATGCACCAACTTCTTCGGCGATCCACTGCCGGCCGCTTCCCGCCGTCGCGAGGTTGTCGTCGTCCGGCTTGGCTTTGCGCAGATCGGAGTTTTGCAGATAACGGACGAGTTCCACGTCGACGGGAAGTTGTGCGTCGGCGATACGGACTCCTTTTTCGAGCCGGGATTTCGGCACGACCGTCATGACATCGACGTCGGGTTTCGACGTATCGACAAATGCGAGTTCCACCGTGCGAATGTCGCGGACGTAATTGACGGTTTCACCTTCCTCAAGCGACATCTGGGCTTCCTTCGCCGCCACGCCGACGAGGACTTCGCTGAACATCATCAGTCCGATGCCGCTGTGCAGCAGCACGACGCCGGCACGCTTGCCGAACAGCACCGCGCAGCCGGCGAGCAGCACCAGTCCCGCGACGGTCGCTTTGATGAGCTGCCACAAAATCCGCAACGACGAATCGCCGAGTTGAGCGGCGTCCCCTTGCATGAACATCCACGCCAGGAAAAGACCGAGTCCCGCCACGACCGACGCCAAAAACCACCGCTCGGTCTTCTGATCGGCCTTTAATTTTATCAGCAGATAACCCGTCCCCGCCCAGACCCCCACGAGCGACAGTTGCAGCGCCCGCCAAAGGGTGGTCCATGAAATTATCGGTTCGGCTTGCAGTCCGTCGGGGTTCGAACCGCTTTCGATCGCCATCCAGGTCGCCAACGCCCCGACCGCGATCACGCCGATGCCGAGCATCAGCTTCGAACCCTTCGCCTGCACTTTGAAGCGGATCAGATGCGCCGAGAGCAAATTGACGGCGAGGATCGCGCCGATCAGCCAGCCGCCGGGAAACCAGAATCCCCCCGGAACAACGGGCTTACTGGGGAAGAACGACTGCGGAAAGAAGACCTGCAGATCGATCCACACGATCGCCGAGCGGAAGTATTCGTCGACGACCTGCCAGATGTCTTTGTCGACCTGCGCCAGCGTGCCGGCGAAGATGAGAAAGATCGCCAGGGCGAAGAATGTGACGGTCAGTTTGAGCGACGCCATGGGCGTCAGGCAGTACACCATCCATTGGGAGAGCGAATAGTCGCCCGCGTCGTCTTGGGGAAGCGACGAGAGGACTTCGTTATTTCGAGGAATCGAGGGAGAGGACATGACCGTCTCCTAATGCGGTGGTTAAAGCGGGATGATGTACGTCCCTCGGGCTCCGCCCGGAACGGTTTCCAATTATATCCCCACCCTGGTCCAGCGGGTGAGTCCGGCGGACTATTTTCAATAAATCCGAATGTCTAAATGTCGAAAATGACCGAGTCAGCGCACTCAGTTCGGACTTCGACATTCGAGCTTCGTCGTTGATTCGTCATTCAGATTTCGACATTCGTCATTTCTATTCAAACCGGATCGACTTCACGAATTCCTCGAATCGGGATTGTTCTTCGCGGGCGAGAGCGAGGTCGCCTTGCAATTTGATGAACCACGTCTGCTCCCCCTGTTCGAGGATCGCCGACCAGATCGCCTGTGGCGGGTCGGCCGAATCGGGACCGACGATTTCGATGTATTGGGCCGTCGTCTCGCCGACGGGAAGTTGTTTCAGTTCGGCGTTCAGTTGTTGCTCGTCGATCGGCGGAAGGTTGATCTGGCCGCGCCAGCGGTTGACGTTCGGCAGCAATCCCCCGGCGGCGCCCGAGAGGGGTGTCAGGGAAATATCGACCTTCTGGTTCTCTTTGCGAACGCGAAACGCCGCGACCTGAAAGGTTCGCAGTTCCGCTTTTTCCCATCCCGCGGGGAGATTGAATTTGATGTCGGAGTCCGCCGAGCCGGTAGGAGCAGAAGGCCGAACGGCACCAGGTGGGTTCGCACCCGCCGACGAGCCCATCGGTCCGGAGAACGGCCCCCCTCCCGATGCGAATGGCGGAGTCATGCCTCCCGATTCGGAAATCTGACCAGCGAGGTTGACCAGCACGATTTCCGTCCCCGCTTTGGTCTTGTCGCGGATGACTTCTTCCGTCTTCGATTTTTCCTGAAACAGCTTATCGGCGGTGGTCGGCGGGAGTTGCAATTGCCCGCGCCAGCGATTGATGTTCGCGAGCAGGTATTCTTCCTCAGAGCCGGCCTCGCTGGGGAGGACGGTCACGCTGGTTTCGAGCGGCGGGTCGGACTCATCGACGGTTAAGGTGGCGAAGCGAAACTGACTGCCCGGTTTCTCGCTCCAACCCTGGGGCAAATCCCACGTCGGTTTTTCATTGACGAAGCGTACCGATTTGGAGAACGCCAGGAACTCTTCCATTTGATCCTGAACCTGAGCGTCAGGCCCGGTCATTTTGAAGAACCACGCCTGCGGCCCCTGAAAAATGATTCCCCCCAACATGCGGCCCGCGACCGACGGTGCAGGAGTTTTCGTGTCCACCGACGATTCAGACTTCGCGACTTCGTAGGTACGAATATCTTCCGCCTCCCGGCATCCCGCGGTGATAAACAGTGTTCCGCAAAGTGCGAAGCACAACCTGATCGCTAAATTATTGCGTAGGGGGAATAATTGCATGGCTTTAGCCGGCGAGGGATCCATAAGTAGAGGGCGATGCGTTACCAATCGACAGGATGGTGCGTCAGGCGGGGCGGCAGCGGGCGGGTCAGCAGTCTATGCCGGGATGACGTATCCACGGCCTCTCGATTATATCTGTTTTTCCTTGCAAAAGTACACCCGATTCGATCTTTTCTTTCGAGATCAAGACGTTCATCACAACGATGGAAGCCTGAGAGTTGGCTTTTCGCCATGCTGGCAGTTAGCCCGCATTGCGCACCGCGTTTCAACGAAAATGCCTCCACGTGCGTATAA
>JBBECD010000077.1:0-35941 GCA_040881995.1 Planctomycetaceae bacterium | reverse complement strand
GAAACTGCCAATCCCCACAAGGACTTAAACACGCCAAAAAGATTTGCCACACCCTTCTCGATTTGCCCCTGACAGGAACTGGCGAATCTGCTATCAATCTCCAAATCTTGGGTGGCACTGGCGGCTTGTCCGCCAGTGTGAACTTAGCGAATACAAGAACACGGGCGGACAAGCCGCCCGTGCCACCCGGACGAAGCAGAGCTTCGAAGAATTGATGCAGGGAGGCTGGCAATGGGGGTTCCCCTTTCGCAAATGTGGACGGTCGCTTCGTACGTGCTCGGCAAGCGGCTGCGCGGCGAGAAGCGGTATCCGCTCGTGTTGATGCTCGAACCTTTGTTCCGCTGCAATCTGGCGTGCGCCGGTTGCGGCAAGATTCAGTATCCGGCGGACATCCTGCGGAAGAATCTCTCCCCCGAAGCATGTTTTCGCGCGGTCGAAGAATGCGGCGCACCGATTGTCTCGATTCCCGGCGGCGAACCGCTGCTGCATCCGCAGATCGATGAAATCGTCGCCGGTCTGGTTGCACGGAAGAAATACATCTACCTCTGCACGAATGCGCTGTTGCTCGAAAAGCATCTGCATCGCTTTACGCCGTCGAAATATCTGTCGTTCTCGGTGCACCTCGACGGGTTTGGCGAGGATCACGACGCCGCCGTCTGTCGCGACGGCGTGTACGATATCGCGGTCAGTGCGATTCGCGCGGCGGTGAAAAAGGGATTTCGCGTCACAACCAATTCGACGTTCTTTCACGGCAGCGATCCCGAGCGCGTGCAGACGATGTTCGATGCATTGAGCGAGATCGGCGTGGAAGGGATGATGATCTCGCCCGGCTATCAATACGAGCGGGCTCCCGACCAGGATCACTTTCTTTCGCGGCAGCAGACGGTCTCGCTGTTTCGCCGGTTGTTGGCGAATCCGAAGCGGGCGTGGAAATTCAATCATTCGCCATTGTATCTGGCGTTTTTGCAGGGGGGCTGGGAGCTCGAGTGCACGCCGTGGGGGAATCCGACATATAACGTCTTCGGCTGGCAGAAGCCGTGCTATTTACTGCAGGAAGGCCACTGCGAAACGTTTCAAGAGTTGATCGACGCCACCGCATGGGATTCGTACGGCCGCGCGAGCGGCAATTCGAAATGCGGCGACTGCATGGTGCATTCCGGGCACGAGGCGACCGCCGTTGTGGAAACGTTCGGATCGCTGAAGGGTCTGGCGAGCACGGCATTTTTCACGGCGGTGGGGACGGTGGGCATGAGCCGCTGGCTCAATCGCAACAAGAGCGGCCGTGATTTTGAGACCGCGCAGGCCGACGCGAAGCCGGAGAAGATTTTCTCATTGCCGGTGCTGCATCATGTGCCGCAACGAGAGGCCGAGCCAGCAGTTACGGCTTGTGCCCGCACTTTTGCGATGCAACAGGCGTTCGTTTCCGCGGAAAAAGTGGCTTCTTAGCCCGGATTATTCATGACTAGGGACATCCCCGCGCAGTGTGTGTCATATTAGCCCGAAGCGCAAGCGAGGGTAACTCTTTTGCTGTCCCTCGCTTGCGCTTCGGGCTAATATGAGTTCATGAATAATCCGGGTTAGAGTCTCGGACGCAAGCTCTTGTTCCGTTTGACTTTGCGGTGATCTTCGAGCGGGCGGATGGCTTTGCTCCGGGCCATACAGCGGGCGTTTGCAGGCCCGCTCCCTTTGTTTCCCCGCGTCCGCTCTGCGTCAAATGCCTTGCAGAAATAGACCGTTTTATTGGCCGAACGTGAGGATTTAGAAAATCTGTATATTACACGCCGTCGGCGAGAAAATATTTTTTGATTCCACGAAAAATTTTCAATAAATAGAGTTGAATTTGGGTATTTACGGCGGTATTTATAATTAAATCACTTATCGGGGTATCCCCCATATAGACAGATCGCTCGTCTTTAACGACCGAATCGAATTGCCCTTTTCAGCAGTATTTCCGGCAAGCGGCGTACTCAATAGGCGATTTTCTTGCAGGGTTTTTCCGTGTCCGATTCCAACTGCTACGTGACTGCAACCTTAGAGGAGAAAAAGATGAGAATGAGGGCGGGTCTGTTGTCGATGTTACTCCTGTTCGGGCTTGCGGTCTTGCCCGCACGCGCCGGGATCATTGAATCCAGCGA
Organism: Planctomycetaceae bacterium; assembly: GCA_040881995.1. GTDB lineage: Bacteria > Planctomycetota > Planctomycetia > Planctomycetales > Planctomycetaceae > JAQCEJ01. Next base: position 33,806 of record JBBECD010000077.1, on the reverse strand, counting down.
TTATACGTATGCCGGTTCCACGGCGACCAAGTGGGAGCCGGGTGCCAATACCGCTGGAATCGGAGGCTTCCCCTCACCGGGGGGAGCGACGTTCAGCATCATGGGGTCCGGTTTTGTGGATGTGTCCGGCTTCGATCCCGATCACACGGGTACGACCGCCGTAATCACTTCCCTGGGAGTCGCCGGTTGGGGAATGGCGGAGTACGTCGCCATGATTGATTGGGCGCTCGATACCTGGGCTGCCGTTTCGGGATTCACCAATTTGGGCGTGGTCGCCGATGGCGGTGTGGATGCCGGCGCACCGGCCGGGTCGGGAGGCGCCTTGGGCGACATTCGCGTGGCGGCTTGGGAAATTGCTACGTCAGGGGTCTTGGCCCATGCCTTTCAACCGGGAACCGAAGTGATTTTCGGCCCCGGGGGAACCATCGCCGGCGATTTGCACTTTGACATCGCCCGCACGTGGGTCGACGATCCGACCGATACGACCGCGGATAGCGATTTCGATATCTACACCGTCGCGCTGCACGAAATCGGCCACTCCCTCGGTTTGGGTCACACGGGCGTTGCCGGCTCGGTGATGGAGGCCGTTTATGCCGGTGCTCGTCGGACGCTCGGCGCCGACGACATCGCCGGGATTGTATCGATCTATGGACCTCCGCCTCCAGTCGGTCCCGCGGTTCCCGAACCCTCGACGCTGCTTCTGTTCGGCTTCGGTTCGCTCGGCCTCGTCGCCTTTCGGGTCTCCCGGCGTCGACAAAAATAGTCGCCGCTGCCCCGATCGATTAGACCTTTGAATTTCAGAAAGCCCGCCGGAGTTTTTTCTCCGGCGGGCTTTTTTCGTTTACCCCGCCTGAATGCCCCGACATCCCGTTGAAAACATCTCACGTCATCGCCATCGGCATCGCTTTTTGCATTTCTGAGGCTATTCGCCGTCTGGCTCTTACCGTCACACGGCGGATGGGTAAAGCGTTGCAAAATTCCGACGTAACGATTGTAGCGATCGGCCATTCTCTGCCGGGGGAAGCGACTGGAACATTCGCGGAAAATCCGTCTTTCACCGGCATCGCCGGACGGCATGACCTATGGTTCCAGAGTGGGGAGGTTGTTTTCGGTCAACATTTTCCCCGTGCGTCAACGGTTCGGGCATCACGCGCCTGTCACCGACGGGGACGAAGTCCGCGCAGACCGGCGACGCCGCTCAAATTGCGGCCGCATTTATTTTCCCACGTGCCGTTTTTCCGATTTCTCATCCGAGAGGTCGAACGATCCCGGTTTTCATGATACGTGCACCGCACATTGCATTCAGCCTATTTTTGCTGGTGAATGCCACGTTGTTCATCCGCCCGGGCGAACTCGTGACTGCGCTGGCGCCGCTGCCGATTTACGAAGTCCTGATCGTCGGTTCGTTTCTTTTTTCGGCGTCCGCCGTCCGCGAACGTTTTCGCTGGGCGACGCTGAAACGTCAGCCGATCAGCCTGTGCGCCGCCGGCCTGTTGGTTGCGATCGTCTTGTCGCATTTGCTGCATTTTTACATGTACGGCGTCCGCACGTCGACGGTCGATTTTGCCAAGACGCTGATCTATTACGCGCTCTTCGTCACGTTAATCGATACTCCGCAACGCCTCAAAACGCTGCTCAAAACCGTGGCGATCTGCGCCTCGACGATGGTCGCCCTTTGCGTTATCGATTATCTCGGTTTTTACGATTTTCAATTTATCGAACATGTGTCCGATCGCGACGGAACGACGTTGACGGGGGACGTCAACAAAGTCTTCCGCATGCGGGGGACCGGAATCTTTCAAGACCCGAACGACATCTCGATTCTGATCGTCGCCGCGAGCATTCTCTGCACGTTTTTTCTTCTCGAACCGGCGAAGTCGATTGCCGTCCGTTCGGCGTGGGCCTTTCCGCTGATCTGGCTGACGACCGGTTTGTTCTGCACGCGTTCGCGCGGCGGACTGCTGGCGCTCGCCGGGGCGATCTTCGCGGCGCTCGTCAATCGCTACGGCCGCAAAATGGGGATCGCGGCAGCCGTGTGCGGCGTGCTCTTGATGCCGCTGGTCGCGGGCCGACAGGGAGACATCGACCTCGAAGAGGGAACCGGACAAGCGCGCATTCAGCTCTGGCGCGACGGTTTTGAAGCCATCAAGTCGGCCGACATATTTTTCGGCATCGGCCACGACATGTATAAAGATCTCGCCGGTCTCGTGGCTCACAATTCGTTCGTGCACGCTTACGTCGAACTGGGAATCTTCGGCGGGACGTTGTTTTTCGGGTGTTATTTTTTCTCCTTCTGGGGGCTATACCGATTGAGTCAGACGCCTCATTCGCATCTGCATCCCGAACTGAGGCGGCTGCGTCCGTATATCGCCGCCGTCTTAACCGGCTGGAGCGTGGGATTGTTGTCGCTGTCGCGATGTTACGTCGTGCCCACCTATCTGGTGCTCGGCTTGTCGGCGGCGTATCTCGATCTCGTCGGCCGGCAGCTTCACCCGGCGCATCCCCTCGTCTGGTGGGATAAACGCCACGTCTTGAGGTTGACGACGACCAGCGCGGGATTTTTCGTCAGCCTGTTTATTGTCGTGCTTATCTTCGCGAATTGAGCGAACCTGTAAAGCAGCAACATGAGTTTGACCGGATCGTTTCGACTGAATCTGTTCTCGAGCTGGCTCAATCACGCCGTCGGCCTGGCCGTCGGCGTCGTGCTGATGCCGTACGTGCTGCATACGCTCGGGAACGAGCAATACGGCACGTGGATTTTCATCAGCTCGGTCGCGGGCTACTCGGGGCTGATGTACCTGGGCTTCGGCGAGACGATCAGCCGCTTTGTGGCGACTTCGTACGCGGGCCGCGACTGGCCCCGTTTGAATCAAGTGGTGAGCGCCATCTGGGTGATCTATCTGCTGATGGGAGCGGTCGCGGTCGGCGGCGGTGCGCTGCTCGCCTGGCTCGCGCCGAATTTGTACGACTGGGGAGCCGTCCCGCATCGCGAGATTCAAGCCGTCATTCTGGTGCTCGGTTTGAACGTCGCCATCGCACTCGTCGGCAGCGTCTATGGCGGCGTGTTGATGGGAATTCAACGGTTCGACGTCGAACGCAGCATCGTCATGATCGCCGGAATCGTCCGGTTGATCGCCACGTACGCGCTGTTGCAGTCGACGTGGGGACTGCTCACGATGGCGCTGATTCATCTGGGCATCACGCTCATCGAAAACGCTTCGAGTTACGTCGCCGCTCACAAGCTCGTCCCCACATTGGCCGTGAGCTTCGGCAACGCCCGCGTGCACGTCCTTAAGGAATGTTCGTCGTTCAGTCTGTACGCCTTCATCGATTCGATCGCCGCCCAGGTGATCGATGCGACCGACAGTGTCGTTATCGGCTTGTTTTTGGGGGCTGAAGCCATCGTCCCCTATTACATCGCGCTGCGGATCTGCCATTTCATCAGCCGGCCGATTCAATACATCGGACTGGTTTCGATTCCCCGCGCCGGCGAACTGCACGTCGGTTCCGAAGCGCGGCATCTGCATCGCCTCGTCTTTAAGGGAGCCGGTCTCGCGTTTCTGCTGACCGCAAGCTGCCTGTTGGGGGCCGCGTATTTCGGAGACTCGCTGATCTCGACGTGGGTGGGGACGGGTTACGAACGGAGCTACTTGATTCTGATGATCCTGCTCAGTTCGCGCGTGATCGCATTAACCGTCGGCGTCTTGCGGAGCGTGTTGTTCGGCATCGGTCAGATGAAAGTCGCCTCGCTGATTTATCTCGCCGAGGCGGTCGCGAACATCACGTGCAGTCTGATTCTCATTCAATACTGGGGAATTCTGGGCGTCGCCGTCGGGACGGCGATTCCGGTCGTCGTCATCGAGTTCGGTATTCTGCTTCCGTTTGCTCTCAAAAAGATTGGAATTTCTCGCGGCCGATTTTTCAGCGAAGGGCTGGCTCCGCAAGTGATTCCCATCCTTATGTTGTGGGTCTATTGCATCGCCTTCACCGAGATCTTTCCGACCGTGCAAGGATGGCTCGCACTCACCGCCGTCGCAGCGGGTGCGGGGCTCACGCTCGGGGGGACGCTGCTCGGCTGCCATTACCTGTCGCGCCGCCGTCTCTCGTACACCCCGGCAGGGGCGTAACGCCGTCCGCTGTTCATAGAATCAATTTCAGGATTCAGAGACTCTAACATAACCGGTTGTGCTTCTCGAAAACGCCTGAATGTTTGCAATAAATCGTGAGGCACAGAGGTTATGTTAGGATTTCTAAGAAAGCCGTCATGACGAGTTTGACCTGTCGCGAAGTGACTGAATTACAAGCCGGCGATCGCCTGTGGACGCAGTGGAGAGATCTGCTGACGCGCGTGGCGCCCGAGTTGTCGATCTTCGGACCGGAGTGGTTTTCGATCTGGAGCCAGACGCATGGAGCGGCCGACCGTTGGACCGGTTCGCTGCGTCTGCTCGCCGTCATCGATGAGGCCGATGGCTTGCGGGGCTTGATGACGCTTTCGGAACAGAACTATGCCGGCATTCGCATCAAAGCGAGCGCCGGCTACTTCCAGCCCTGGCGCTGCATTCTGGCCGACCGCGATTGCGAACGCGACATCGGGCGAGCGCTCGGCGACTTTGTCGCCCGATCGGGATGGTTGCTCTGCCAACTCGGGCCGTTTCGTCGATCGTCGGCGGCGACGGCGTCATTCCTGGATGTGTTGAACGCTCAGAAAAAAGCGGTCGTCACAAAAAACTCGGCTCAACTGGCGGTCTGCCGGTCACCGGCGGCGTGGGAAGACTACAAACAAAACATCCTTGGCGGAAAATTCTTCCGCAAGATCGGAAACTACGAACGAAAAATGGAGCGGGCCGGCCGCACCGAGATCGAACACATCCGCCGGCCGAACCCGGAACGGACACAGACGCTCGTCGCGGACCTCGCGCAGATCGAACAACACAGTTGGCTGGTGAAATCGGCACGCGGCAAGACGCGGTTTACATCGCCGGTCGCGCAGCGGTTCTGGACGCGGCTCATCGACGAAGCGTTGTCGCCGCAGGATCGATTCGATGCGTGGATCATCCGCTTCAACGATCGGCCGGTCAGTTTTTGTCTCACGTTAACGGCTTTGCCGACGCGGTACGTCATCGCCAATCAGTATGACGAGGCGGTGGCCGATTATCGCACGGGTTCGACGCTGTACCGCCACATGATCGAAGAGGGAATTGCGCGGGGCGTCCGCACGTTCGACTTCGGCGACGGCGGAATCGAGTACAAACAACTCTGGGGAGCCGAATACGTCGACACCGTCGAGACGTTGCTCGTCGCACCGCATCCGCTGACATCGCGGCTACTGCCGCTCGCGCACGCCGCTCGAGCGTGGTGGCAGTCGCGCGTTCCCTCGACCTCAAAAGTAAATGCCGATACTAAGGTGTCGAATGCGGAAAACATGGAGTCCGTTCAATCCGCCGTCGCCTCGAAGTCGCCGCACGACGAGAGGGAAGAGACTCTCCTTTCCTCCGCGAACGAGTTGATCGAAACGTGCGACGGCGGGAGATCAAATACCGCGAACGCCATCGGAAGCGCCGTCATACAGGCGTAAGAATTCGAAGTCCTCACCCAATGACAATACTTTTATCCACACAACTTGACAAGACCGTGATATCGCCGAGCGCCGGCGTCGCCGCATCTGACGTCGACCAGCAGCAGCGCGAAACGCACGAAGGAACGCGCCGGCTGCGCGTCTGTCATGTCAGTCTGACGTTGTGCACCGGCGGTTTGGAACGTTTGCTCGTCGATTTCGCGCGCCATCACGACCGCGAACGATACGAACTCAGTTTCGTCGTCCTGCAGGAACAGGGACAACCGGCGGATGATATCCGCAGCCTCGGCTGCGAAGTGTTGTCGCTCCCCCTGCAACAGATGGGACGATGGGAACGATTTCGACGAATGACGTCGTTGGTCCGCATGCTCAAGCCCGACGTGCTGCACACGCACAACGCCTTCCCGCATTGGTATGCCGCCGTCGCCGGGAAATGGAGCGGCGTGCCGGTGATCGTGCATTCGCGTCACGGGAGGCGTTTCGGCCACAATTGGAAAGAACGCCTGCAATTCGCCGTCGCCAGCCGCTTGAGCGATCGCGTGGTCGGCGTGTCGGACGACACGGCGAGGTTGTGCCGCGACATCGGACATCTGTCGTCGGAAAAGGTCACACGCATTTGGAACGGCATCGATTTGAATCGGTTCGCCTATCGCGGTCCCGGCAGTCGGCCCGTCGGCATTTCAGTCGGCCGGCTCTCCGCCGAGAAGGACTTCCCGACGCTGCTTCGCGCGGTTTCGCTCGTCCACAAAGCGCTGCCCGAATTTCGCTTTCTGCTCGTGGGAGACGGTCCGGAACGCGAAGCGCTGGAAACGCTGTCACATGAACTCGAACTGGACAATTGCCTGCAATTTCTCGGCGAACGACGCGATGTTCCCGAATTGCTCTCGCAAGCCTCGGTATACGCGGGATCGTCGCTGACCGAAGGGATCTCTCTCACGCTGCTCGAAGCGATGGCGGTCGGCTTGCCGATCGTCGCGACGCGCGTCGGCGGAAATCCGGAAATCGTCGTCCCCGGCGAAACGGGTGAATTGGTCGACGTCCGAGACGGCGAATCGCTTGCCCGGGAAATGCTCAACCTCTGTGTGAATCCGTGGCAAGCCGAGCGGTACGGCCGTCAGGGACGCATGCGGGTCGAAGAGCATTTCAGCGTTCAAGGAATGGTCCGGCAATACGAAACGTTGTACCGCGATCTTTATCAACTGAAACAGGCGCGATGCTCACGAACCCGTTCTTAATGAATTACCTTTACGCGAATAATATATGACTGCTCTATTAACGAACTCGGCGACGACTCACACATCTTCCCCGCGCGTCGGCCGTTTCGAGACGGTCGCGCTCTCCTGCGGCGAGGCTCTGCGCTACTCCCCCGCATGGCCGATTCTGGAGCGGGCGTACCGCGGCGACGCTCAGGCGAGTTTCGATCAACGGCCCGAGTGCATCGACGCCGTGTTGTCGGCGACGCCGGAGTGGAAGGACCGTCCCGCGTTGATCGTTCACGGAGAGTCGGCCCATCGCGAGCCGATCGCGGCGATCTTCATCCCGAAAAACGTCTCCACCAAAAAGATTCCCGCCTTCGGCGTGAACTGCACGCTCCGCGGCTACCGTCTTGCGGGAAACCGGTTGCTCGGACGGACGGACGATCCGTCAGCGGCGGAACAATTACTCGCGGCGTCGCTCGAACGACTCGGACAGAGCCGCGCCCAGGTCGTTCTTATTGAAGACCTCGATATCGCATCGCCATTGTCGCAAGTCGTCGAGTCGCATCTGCCGCGCACGTGGCAGCAATTCGCCCCGCGCGGCTGGCAGACGCGGCATCGGCTGTTTTTTCCCGCATCCGAACGAAAGACGTATTGGGACAAGTTCTCGTCAAAAAAACGAGGGACGTTTCGCCGCACCGTCAAAAAGATCGGCGACATTCGCGTCGCGCGGGCCACGGAGCCGTCGGACGTCGTCGATTTTCTGCGGGACGCGCATCAGGTGTCGCTCGAGACGTGGCAGTCGCAGACGCTGGGACTTCGCGTGAAGAACGACGATCGCGAATTGACCGTGTTCGGCGCGACGGCGGCCCTCGGAGCGTTTCGCTCGTATCTGCTCTATCGCGACGAGCAGCCGATCGCATTTCTGATCGGAATGCAAAGTCACGGCATTTTTCTGGTGAGCGAACTCGGCTATGTCCAGAGTTTTTCGCGGTTTTCGCCGGGACAGGTGTTGCTGCACAAAATTCTCGACGATTTGATCGACGATGCCGAGGTCGCGCAACTTGACTTCGGATTCGGCGACGCCGGTTATAAGGAAATCTTCGGCACCCACGTTTCGAAAAGTGCCGACATCTGGCTGATGCCTGAAAACTGGACGACGACACTGGTGCGTTCGTGGGGACGAACGACCCAATCGCTGGCTCGAACGTCCAAATCGTTCGCCCAACGAATCGGAGCGGCGGCAGCCCTGAAGAAAACGCTGCGCAAGATCAAGTCCCTGAGGCGTGCCGCCTCGATTGAAGAAAAACACGATCATGGCCCCGCCACGGGCGCGGGCGAGACTTCGGCTGAGTGATCGCGCGCCGATCGACAACCGATTCCCACGACCACATACTGGCTTAAATTCATGACGAATTCCGCACGCGCTTTGCGACTGCTGTTCTTCAGCAATGTCTTTCCCAATCCGCTCGCGCCGAACAAGGGGATGTTCAATCGCAGCCTAATCCGCGCGCTGGCGGCGGAACATCCGCTGCGCGTCGTCAGTCCGATCTCGTGGTGGGACGAAGCCATCGCCAGATGGACGCGAAAGAAGCGAATCCATCGCCGGCAGATTCATCTCGTCGACAGCGTGCGGACGTCCTATCCGCGGTTTTATTATCCGCCGAAGATTCTCCGTTCGTTTTACGATTTCTTTTTGAGCCGGTCGACTCGCGCCGAACTCGATCGAGTGATCGCTCAATTTCGCCCTCAGGCGATTCTCTCTTATTGGGCTCATCCCGATGGAACCGTCGCCGTCGAGACCGCGCGGCGGCATCGTATCCCGTCGGTTGTCATGGTCGGCGGCAGCGACGTGCTGCTTCTCGCCAAGAACGCATCGCGGCGACGCGTCATTCTGTCAACACTTGAAAACGCCGACGCGGTCGTCGCCGTCAGCGATGATATAAAGTGCAAACTCATCGAAGCGGGAATCGTGGCGGATCGCTTGCATGTGATCAAACGCGGCGTCGATACACACGTTTTTCGTCCTCTCTCGGGGGACGACGCGCGCCGACGACTGAAAATACCGCACGGCGTGCCGGTGCTCGTGACCGCCGGCCGGCTGGTTCCGGTGAAAGGGCTTTCCGATTTGCTCAACGCGTGTTATGCGCTTCGCCAGCGAGACGTCTCGCTGCGGGTGTACATCGCCGGCGACGGCCCGTTGCGGGGCGAGTTGGAACGACAGCGAAATCATCTGGGGCTGACCGACGTCGTACAGTTCGTCGGTTCGCAAACTCAAGAGCAGCTTGCCGACTGGTATCGTGCGGCGGATTACGTCGTTCACCCGAGCCTGTCGGAGGGCATTCCGAACGTGTTGCTGGAGGCGATGCACTGCGGCGCGCGGTTTATCGCGAGCCGGGTGGGAGGGATTCCCGAGATCGCCGATCCGAATTTCGATCGGCTCGTCCCCGCTCGCGATCCCGCGGCTCTGGCGAATGCGATCGAGGAGCAACTGCAAATTCCGCTCTATCCCGGCCCGCGCTGGTTCCTCCCGCAGACCTGGGAGAACTCCGCAGACCAGATCGTACAGATCATCCGCCAATGCCGGTTCGAGTGTTCCTCGCCGCGGCAACCGGCGCTCAACGACAAGCACGAGACGGTACAGCGACCCGTATCGGCCGATGCGAGATAACCGATATTTATTACCCTCTTCTGACAGAACGAAGGCAACGTGAAGCGACTTCTTAAAAAATTAGCCAAATCGGCGTTGGCCGAAGTGATGCCGACGTCGAAGCTCATCATCGGCGGGGCGCGCACGTTGCCGCCGCGATTGGCGAATTCGATCGCCCTGACATTCGACGACGGTCCCCATCCGGTGTGGACGCCCCGCTTGCTCGACACGCTGCAAGAGTATCAACTCCGCGGCACATTTTTCGTCGTCGGCGAACTCGCGGAACGTCGTCCCGATTTGATTCACCGCATCGTCGATGAAGGCCATACGCTGGGAAATCACTCGTATACACACGCCGACGAGATAATCTGGAACGACGCGGCGTTTCTCGCCGAGGTGAAGCGGACCCGGCATCTGCTGGAAGACATGACCGGTTTGCCCTGTCCTTACGTCCGCCCTCCCAAAGGGGTCGTGACGGTTCGCCGGCTGCGCGAATTGTGGAACGACGATCAATGCGTCGTTCTCTGGAACGTCAATCCGGAAGATTTCAACGCAGACAACGCCGATGACGTCGTCGACTGGTCGTCTCGCTATCGCCCTCGTCATGGCGACGTGCTGTTGTGGCACGACAACCACCCCTGGGTAGTCATCGCGCTGAATTACCTGATGTCGCCGCGCACGAATCATCCGCTGCGCGCGATGAATTCGATTCCGCTGTCCCTGTTACAGAAATCCACGATCTCGCGGCACGCCTGCGAAGTCGTTCCTTCGTAATGATTCTAATACAACCTCTGTGCCTGACGATTATCTGCAAGATTTGCGTCCTGAATAACAAGCACAACCGGTTGTATTAGAGTCTCCTGGAAACGTTGACATGACTCTCACGCTTGTGACCTGCGATTCGACCACCAGCCTTATCGAGGCGGCGCCGCGGAAGCGATTGCTGTTGATCAGTTATCACTTTCCTCCCGTGGGGGGGGCCGGCGTGCAGCGACCGCTGAAATTCGTGAAGTTTCTGCGGCGGTTCGGTTGGGAGACGACCGTGCTGACGGCCGAGAATCCATCGGTGCCGGTATTCGACGAAAGTCTGCTCGCCGACATTCCCGCCGAGACGACGTTGCTGAAAGCCCGGACGTGGGAACCGAGTTACCGGTTGAAGGGAGAATCCGCCGCAATCGGTGAGAGTGCGCCGGCCGGCCGCAGGGGTTGGAAATCGCGTGCGAAGCAAACCGCGCGAAACCTGCTGAAGAAAACGGCGGGTATTGTTTTGCAGCCCGATCCGCAAATTCTCTGGAGCCCTAACGCTTACCGCACGGCGTGCGAATATCTGAAACATGTCCCGCACGATGCCATTCTGGCGACGGCTCCGCCGTATTCGAATCTGTTGCTGGGCTGCCGCTTGAAACAGCGATTCGATTTGCCGCTCGTCGCCGATTTTCGCGACGAATGGAACCTGAGCAGTCAGTACCTGGAAAACAGTCAACGCGACGTCGTCTCGCAGTTTGTACAACGGCGAATGCAACACCGCGTGTTGCGATCGGCCGATCTTATTCTCGCGACGACGCAGGCCAGCACCCGTCGATTGCGCGAACGAGCCGAGACGGTGATTCGACATGTTCCCGTGCAATGCATCTATAACGGCTACGACGACGACGATTTCGCTCATTTGCGGGTTGGATGTGTGCCTTCGAAGAAGACGTCCGACCGGTTTCGTATCGTGTATAGCGGAACGTTGTGGAATCTGACGTCGGTCGAACCGGTCGTCCGCGCGTTCGAAGAACTGCAGCGCACGGCGGGTCATTTGACGCAACATATCGAATTCGTCGCGATCGGCCGGAAAACACCGGAACAACTCGCGATGCTGGAACGCCTGCGAACGACCGGCTGCCGGCTGATTCTGAAGGATTACTGCAGCCACGGCGAAGCGATTTCGGAAATGCAATCGGCCGATGCGCTCTGCCTGTTGCTCAGCGATCTTCCCGGAGCGGAGCGGGTGGCCCCGGCGAAGTTATTCGAATATCTCGCATTAGAAAAACCGGTCTTCGCGGTCGTTCCCGAGGGGGAAACGTCGCACATCGTCCGCTCCGTCTGGCCCGAACATTGTTTTGCCCCGCACGAAGTGCACTCGATCGCCGAGTGGCTGCGCGAACGGGCCGCCCGTCCGAACGCCGTTTTGACGTCGATCGGCACAGAGGAAGATCGGCGACTCTTCCGCCGCGACTTTCAGGCGAAACAACTCGCGGCCGCGCTCGATCACGTCTGTGCGATGCGAACCGAATAGCCTCGTCCTTATCGGCCCACCGAATTCACACGTATGAGATTATTATGTTTCGACTGTTTTTCTCCGACTTGACCGAAAAATCCCGCTGGTGTTACGGCGATGCCTCGCTGAAATCGCTGGTGAAAACCTGTTTGACCGACGGCACGTGCGCCATGCTGCTCTACCGTCTGATGCAGGCGTCGCGGCGCTGCCGACTCGAGCCGCTGGCGATGCTGTTCAACAAGCTCAACGGAATCTGCTGCCAGTGCATCATCGGCCGCGGAGCCGAGTTCGGTCCCGGCTTCGTGTTGATTCACAGCACCGGGATCGTCATCAACGGCAACGTCAAAGGAGGTTCGCGGGTCTTCCTCGAACATCAGGTCACCATCGGTGCCGAGAAACAGCAATCGCCGCTGCTCGAAGACGACGTCTTTATCGGCGCTGGGGCGAAAATTTTGGGACCGGTGCGTATCGGTTCGCATGCCCGCGTCGGCGCCAATGCCGTCGTCGTCAAGGACGTTCCGGCGTATGCGACGGTCGGCGGCATTCCCGCAAAGATTCTGAAGCAGCGGCAGCCGGAAGGCGATGCATCGCCGCTCGAAACCACCGACTGCCTCGATGAATTCGCCGCCGAGTATCAACCGGAAAACCACGGCTGGCGGCGGGCGGCGACGATTCCGCAGGACGTCGAGGCGCGCGAAAACATTTCGATTCCATAATCTCTCTCGCCGCGTTGTAACGCCGCGCGGAGAATAACTGCCGTCCCATTTTTCATTTGTGGTTCAAAGAGTGCCGACATGACGACATTTCTTGAGATTCTGTTTTGGGTGTCCGTCGGTTTGATCGCGTACGTCTATCTTGCGTACCCGTTGATCGCCTGGGCCTGGTCGCTCACCGTGTTCGATCCCGCGCAGCGCGTCGCCCGCAGCCTGTCGAAACGGATGTTGTCGCGTTATGCGCGTTACACGCGCTTCGTACACGCCGAACCGGTCTGGCCGACGGTGTCGTTGATCATCGCGGCATACAAGGAAGAAGAGATCATCATGCAGCGGCTGCACAACGCCGTGATGGTCGATTATCCCGCCGACAAGCTGGAGATCATCGTCGGTTGCGACGGGAATGAAGATTCCACGGGTGAACTCGTCGACTCGTTTCAGGACTCGCGCGTGCGGTTGTTGCAGTTTCCCGATCGCCGCGGAAAGGCTTCGGTGCTCAACGATTGCGTGCCGCAGGCGCGCGGCGAGATTATTATTTTCTCGGATGCGAACACGATGTTCGATCCGCAGGCGATCCGCAAACTCGTCCGCCACTTCCAGGATTCCGAAGTCGGGGGAGTCTGCGGCAAATTGATGCTCGTGGACGGCGTTACCGGTGAAAATGCCGACGGCATGTACTGGCGATACGAGAATTTTATGAAACGGTCGGAAGGAAGGCTGGGGGCGCTGCTGGGTTTTAACGGAGCCATTTACGCCATCCGCGGCGATCTGTATCAGCCGATTCCGCCGCAGACCATTATCGACGACTTTCTCATCGGCATGCGGATTCATCTGGCGGAGAAGCAACTGATTTACGACGAGTCGGCCGTCGCCTACGAAGAGACGGCTCCGCACGTGCAGGCGGAATTTCATCGCCGCGCCCGCATCGGCGCCGGGGGATTTCAATCGCTGATGTGGCTGGCTCCGCTGTTGCATCCGCGCCGCGGGCGATTGGCATGGGCTTTTTGGTCGCATAAAGTGCTTCGCTGGCTGTGTCCCAGTTTTCTGGCGATTGCCGCAATCACCAACGTCGCGCTGGTATCGCGGCCGTTCTTCGCCCGGATTCTGCTGGTGCAGGAACTCTTTTACGTGACGGCGATTTTTGGTTTGTTCTTTTCCGACGGCCGCCGCTGGCAGCGTTATCTCAAGCTGCAGGCGCTGTTCGTCAGCGTGAACGCCGCATTGTTCGTCGGTTTTTGGCGATGGCATTGCGGCATCAAGTACGGAACGTGGAAGCGAACGGAACGGGCTCCCGCCGGCGCACCCTCCCAGACCGAGGAATCGATTAAGGACATCGAACAAACAAAAAGGAGTGAATTGACCAGGATGGCCGAACAGCAACTGCAAGAGGTGATTCCATGACAACGGCCGGTTTCATCTTTCTCATTTTCATTTTTACGGCGTTTAGCGGAGCGATGGCCGTTGCCGCGCTGGTGCAGCAGCGGCAGATGCATTTGTGGCTGAAGCCGTATTATTTCCCGAGCGAGCATAAACCCGAGGTGAATCCGCAGGCGGAAGACGTCCACGTCTTCATCGCGATTTGCGATCATTACGAACCGGAATGGAGCCATCCCGATCATCAGACGGCGGTGGCCCGCGTCGACCGTTGGTGCCGCGAATATCCCGAACTCTTTTCACGGTATACCGACAGCCGCGGACAAGTTCCGCAGCACACGTTTTTCTTTCCTCAGGACCAGTATCACCCCGCGTATCTCGACCGCCTCGCCCAACTTTGCCGGGGCGGGTACGGCGACGTCGACGTGCATTTGCATCACGATCACGACAGCGCCCTGGGGCTGTTCGAGAAGCTAAGCGATTTTCGTGATACGCTGTATCACCGCCACGGCTTGCTGCGCACCGACCCGGTCTCGGGCGAGATCGTTTATGGATTTATTCACGGCAACTGGGCGTTGTGCAACGCGCGAGCGGACGGCCGCTGGTGCGGCGTCGACCACGAGATTCCCATTCTGCTCGAAACCGGATGTTATGCCGACTTGACGATGCCTTCGGCGCCGAGCGAAACGCAGACCCCCACGATCAACAGTCTGTATTACGCGAAAGATTGCCCCAGCAGACGGCGTTCGCACGACAAGGGAATTCGCGCGGCGGTCGGAAATTACCCGCCGCACGATTCGTTATTGATGATTCAGGGGCCGTTGCTTCCCGATTGGGAGCATCGAAAATTCGGCGTGCTGCCGCGGATCGAAAACAGCGATTTGCACGTCGGCCGGCCGGCGACTTGGAACAGAATGAAATTGTGGACGCAGGCCCACGTCCACGTGCAGGGGCAGCCGAACTGGTACTTCGTCAAGCTGCATACACACGGCTGCAAGGCCGGCAACATCGATACGTTATTAAGTGCCGACATGCAGACGTTTCACGAAGAACTCGCCTCGCACAACCGGCAGAATCCGCATTTTCATTATCACTATGTCACGGCGTGGGAAATGGCCCAACTCGTGCATCAGGCCGAAAATGGACTGTCGAAACCCGATTGGACCGCATTGGCTAGAGCGTCGGCGCCGGTCGCGTCGATGGTCTGAGCAGGAGCGGGAACCACAGGAGCGGCGAGTTGCACTCTTCTTCTCGTTCTCCCTCTCCCTTCGGAAGAGGGCCGGGGGAGTGTGCCTTTGAATCGAAGGATGAAGGATGAGTCAGAGAGGACGACCATCGCATTTTTTCTGACTCATCCTTCATCCTTCCGCCTTCATCCTTTCTTCAAAGGCCCCCTCATCCGTGACCATCTTCTCGCCTCGCTCTCCCGCCGCCTCTCCGTCGACGCCGCGACCGTTTCGAACGGCGACGCCGGCCCGTCACATCAGCCGTACTTCCCTGTTTCAAGTCGCCGTCGCTCGATTGAGCTGGCTCAATGCCGTCGGCGTGGGATTGCTCTGGCTCCTGATTTTCGCCGTCTCGGAACGCTTCTGGGTCGGCACGGCGTTGACGTATTTCCCGCGCTGGCCCTGGGCGTTGCCGAGTTTGGCGCTCTTGCTCGCAGGCGTGTTGTGCCATCGAAAATACGCGGCGTTGAATTTGATTGCCGCCGCGATGGTTATGGGTCCGATTTCACAGTATCAGTTTCAATTCGGCGAACCCGCTTCGATACCGGTGAATGCGAAACCGCTGACGGTCGTCACCTGCAACGTGCAGGGATATCGGCGGGATTTTTCGCACGTCATCCGCGAACTCATTCGGCTCGACCCGGATATCATCGCCTTTCAGGAAGCGCTTCCCGATAACGAATTGGTGCAGAAACATTTCGGAAAATGGCATGCGGTTCATCGGGGGGAATTCTGGGTTGGATCGCGCTATCCGGTGCATTTCGTCGATGAATGCCGCTCGCAAGCGTTCGACCGGCGGACCGCCGTCTGCGTCACCGTCGACACTCCCGCCGGCGAAGTGGTGCTGGTCAACGTCCATCAAATGACGGCTCGCCGGTCGCTAAACGAATTGAAGGGAAGAGGAATCATCGATGGCAAGGGACCGAGCCGCGTCGAGCGTCACGCGCTGCTGCGCAACGACGAAGCGTCGACGACGCGAGACTTTGTCGATCATTTCGCGAATTTCAAACCGACGCTGGTGATGGGCGACCTGAACATGCCGACGTCGAGCTCGATCTATCGTACGCATTGGGCTGGATTCATCAATGCGTACGACGCCGCGGGAGAGGGTTATGGGTATACCTCGCCGTGCAGCCGGTTCTGGTGGTGGCCGCTGGAAACCGCCTGGCTGCGGATCGACCACATTCTCACATCGTCCCATTGGACGGCGTCGCGGTGCAATACCGGCGAAAGCACCGGTTCCGATCACCGGCTTGTCTGTGCCCGCCTGCATCTCGCCGCCACGCCGCAACCGTAGTCTCAACGCTCCCTCGCGGCTGCTGCGCTTACCGTAAACATCCTTCATCCCCCTCCCTGTTCAGCTCGTACCAACTCTTCGGATTTTTCCGAAGAGTTTTTTTATGCCCGCTGCCCAGATAATTCTCTGAAAATCAGGCGACGGTTGTGCTCCTCAAACTCCCCGAAGTCGGAAAAGTGATAGGTTTAACGGGAATTGTACGGAGGGGAACATGGCGGACGTCATGGTGGAACGCGGGATTTCCGTCGTTGCGACTCGTCGCTATGATCTCGGCGGCGACACATTCGCTGCAATCCTCAGCCGATCCGTTTTTCTCGATAGTCGTGCGGTTTGCTGGAATTGCTTCGATTGTCCGGCTCAAAACGCAGCGGGGCAAATGCCCCAAGTCGCATCCCCTGCGTATCCGAATGATTATGATAGTACGATCGTGGCAGGAGCAACGTCCGACACGTCACTTCGCGTGAGACACATCGCGAAGCGGAGCTTCGAAGACTTGCGTTCCCAAGCGGGAGCTTGGGAACGAGGAAGTGAATGACATTCCGGCTCTCGACCCTAGACCCTGGACCCTCAACTCTCATGACTACATACCTCGTCACCGGCGGCGCCGGATTTATCGGTTCGCATATCGCCACCCGGCTCGTGCGAGATGGACACAAGGTTCGCGTGTTCGACAATCTGTCCACCGGCTCGCTCGATAATCTCGCGCATCTCGCCGGCAAAGTCGAAGTCGTCATCGGCGATGTGACCGACTGCGATAAAGTGAACGAAGCGATCGACGGCGTCGACGTCGTGTTCCATCAGGCGGCCCTCGCTTCGGTGCCGCGCAGCATCGACAAACCGATGGATACTCACGCCGCCTGCGTGACCGGCACGATCACGCTGCTCGATTGTTGCCGCTTGTCGAACGTCAAACGCGTGGTTTACGCGGGGTCGAGCAGCGCGTATGGCAATCAACCGGTGATGCCCAAACACGAGGGGCAAGTCCCGCAAGTGCTCTCGCCGTACGCCGCCGCGAAACTCGCGGGAGAATTGTATTGCGAGTCGTTCGCGGCCTGTTATCCGCTGGAAACCGTGCGGATCCGGTACTTCAACGTCTTCGGTCCGCGGCAGGATCCGAACAGTCCGTATTCGGCGGTGATTCCGCTGTTCGTCGCGGCGTTACTTTCGGGCAAACAGCCGACGATTTACGGCGACGGACTTCAATCGCGAGATTTCACCTATGTCGATAACGTCGTGCATGCCAACGTTTTGGCGGCGCATGCCGAGAACGTTTCGGGCAAAGTTTATAACGTCGCATGCGGGACGTCGCTGAATCTGCTCGATCTCTTGAAGGAAATCTGCCGATTGCTCGACAAGCCGTTCGCTCCGCAGTTCGCCCCGCCGCGCGTGGGAGATGTGAAGCATTCGTGGGCCGATATTTCAGCCGCCGAGCGCGACTTGGGATACAAGGCCCTGGTCGATCTCAAAGAGGGACTGCGGATCACGGTCGCGTATTACGCCGACCAGTTTCATTCGAAGAGGTGACCGATTCCGGGCATTCAATGGCGACTTGAAGCGTAAGTTTTGAAGTTGCGCTATTTCATTGTTATCTTCCTTAATTTCCTGATTCTTCCGGCCTGAAAGGCCAACGACAAATTAGCCCAGGGCAACGCCCTGGGTCACGATTTCCCCGTGATGGCAGAGCCCTGAAGGGGCGAAACAAACTCGATTTGCAATCGATGTTGCGCCCCTTCAGGGCTTGAAATTCTGGGGACGGCCAACCCAGGGCGTCGTTCACGGCTATCGCCGCTTCACTTTGCCCTGGGCTAATTTGTGGTGCCCCTTCGGGGCGGAAGACAAGGCGTTCCTGTAAGAGTACCGAAGTGCGCAACTTCAAAAAGCGTAAGCGAGGGAGTTCATCAGGAGACATCACGTCCACATGCTCCCTCGCTTACGCTTCGGGTTACGACTAAAGACCAGTCTTATCAAGCCGTCAATCGAAGAATGAATCAAACGCCAATATTTAAACAGTATCAATCTATGAATGCCGCGCTACATCGCCGGCGGAGTAACGAACGTGAGTCATACTTTCGATCCCCCGCCGTGGGATAACGAATCCTCGATGGGCGGCGGCAATTCCGTCCGCGAAACGCCGTCGATCGACGTGCAGGCGCTGCTCTGGAAATACAAATGGCATCTCGTCATTTGCACCCTCGCCGGACTGACGCTGGGCGAACTCGCGTATCGCAAACTCGGCCCCGAATATCTCGCGACGGCGCAGATTCTCGTCTCGAAGTCGGCCAACGTTCCCGTCAACAAAGAGGGGACCGACGAATCGTTCGGCGACCGGGCCGAACACATCGCCCTCATCATGAGCCCGATGATCGTCGGCAAGGCGGTTGAAACGCATAAGTTGAACGAGTTGCCGACGCTCTCCGGGTCGGAAACGCCCATCGACGACATACTCGACGATCTCAAAGTGAAGCGCAGCGCGGGGCAGGATCGTTCGTTTCTCAACGTGCTGGATATCACTTTCAAGAGCAAGTCTCCCCACGACGCCCGCTCGATCGTCGACGCGGTGATCGAAGCGTACGAGAGCTATCTCGCCGAATCGTACCAGGAGAACTCGGCGGAAGTCCTCAAGCTCACGACCGAAGCGAAAGATACGCTGTTCAAGGAATTGCAGGCGAAACAGCAGGATTATCTCGAATTCCGCGAGACCGCGCCGCTGCACTGGAAGGCCGCCGCTCCCGGCTCGGACAGTCAGACGGCGACGAACATTCATCAGGAAAACATTCAGGCGATTCAGGATCAAAGGCGCGACAATCTCATCAAGCGGACCGACGTCGTCTCGAAACTGAAATCGCTCGAAGAGGCCATCGCCTCGGAAGAATCGCGAGAAACGCTCGCCGTCCTCGTGCGGCAGTTCATGATGCAGGAGGGTCAGGCGAACCAGCCGGGGGGCGCGGCGGCGACGTTGATGGCTCCATCCGATTCGGGTTCATTCGAAGGGCAGCTCTTGCCGTTATTGCTCCACGAACAAAAATTGATTTACGACGACGGCAAGGGGAACAATCATCCGGAAGTGGTGAACGTCCGCAAGGGAATCGAAACGCTCACCGAGTTTTACCGTCAGCGCGGCATCGAGTTGCCGCGGCGGGCGCCGGACGGTTCGACGGTCGGCACTCCGGAAGTCGACTTCGTCGCGGTCTATTTGCGCTCGCTGCAGCAACAACTGCTCGCGCTCGAACACCGCGACGCCGAACTGACGACGCTGTACGATAAAGAGGAAGTGCTGGCCCGCGATCACTCGAAATACCAGGTGAAAGAACGAATTCTTCGCGACGAAATCGATCGCGTGCAAGGGTTGTACGACGTGGTCGAGGCGCGGCTGAATCAGTTGCTGCATATCCGCCCCAATCAAAGTTATTCGCTGAAAGTCGTCGCCCCGACTAAAGACGAGTTGATGGTGAAACGTCACCTGATGTTTCTCGCCGGCGGCGTGGCGGGCTGCATCGGCTGCGTGGGGGGCCTGATTTATCTGAGTCTGCTGCGAGACACGACGCTGAAAACTCTCGACGAGATTCGGCGATTTCTGCCGAGCAGTTTGCTGGGAACCATTCCCGAATTCGAATGTGCGGAAACGCCGCACGCCGACGATCCCTATGCCAGTTGGCATCCCGCGCTCTGCTTTTTGCATCATCCGGGATCGCACGAGGCGGAAGCCTATCGCAGTCTGCGGGCGGCGCTGTTCGTCAGTCTGCAAGACCAGCATCTCCGTGCCGTGCAAATCAGCAGTCCCGAACCTTCGGACGGAAAATCGACGGTCGCCGCGAATCTGGCGCTCGCCGCGTCGCAATCGGGCAAGAACGTGCTGCTGATCGACGCCGATCTGCGGCGGTCGACGCAACATTTATTGTTCCGCACGCCGCATAACATCGGCTTGAGCGAAGTCCTCGATAACGAAATCGAAGTCCGCAATGCGATTCAATCGACGCCGATCGCGAATCTCTCGGTGTTGACCTCGGGCCGCATTCCCGCCAATCCCGCGGAACTTCTTTCGAGCGTGCGCTGGGATCAGATGATGATGTCGATTCGCGGCGACTACGATCTGATCATCGTCGACACCCCGCCGGTGCTCGCAGTCAGCGACCCGTGCATTATCGCTCCGCGCATCGACGGACTCTTGCTGGTCGTGCATCTGTTCAAGACGACGAAGTCGGCGATTCTCAAGTCGCGCGAACTGCTGCAAACGCATCATGTGCGATTGTTGGGAACCGTCGCCAACGGCCAACCGGATAACACGAGCGATCCGTACGCAAACCTGTATTACGAGTCGTACACGCCCCGGCGAGACGGACCGGCCGCAACGCCGTCGATGCCGAGCCGAGCGCTCGGGGGCGAATTGCAGGGGGTCTCGGCGGGCTCATCCGCTGACTCGCTCGCGTGATTCGATTATCATCAAGACCGGGCCGAGAGGGCCGCGGCTTTGCTTTGCGAGGAAAAATCATGCCGATTCTGGCGCGCGAACCCGAACTTTATCCGGATGATCTGCTCGACCGCCCCGAAACGGGGAGGGAAGAGTCGCATCGCTGGTGGGTCGTGCATACCAGGCCGCGGCAGGAAAAATCGCTGGCTCGACGCCTCACCGAATTGCACATCGGCCATTACGTGCCGCAGCTCGAACAGAAAACCCGCAGTCCGAAAGGGCGGATGCGCGTCTCGTACGTGCCGATGTTTACCAGCTACGGCTTCGTGTATTGCACGCCCGAAGAACGGCTGAAGACGCTCGACGCCCCTGCGACGGCCCATTTGCTCGAAGTCGAAGACAGCAAACAACTGACGTTCGACCTGCGGCAGATTCGGCGGTTGTCGCTCACCGGCAAGATTCTCACCCCCGAAGACCGGCTCGAACCGGGAACGCCGGTGCGCGTCACCAGCGGACCGTTCGCGGGATTTGAAGGACGCATCTTGAAGCGGCGCACCGGCGATCATTTGCTCGTGATGGTCAACTATCTGCAACGCGGCATTTCGGTCGAACTGGGCGATTATCATCTCGAACGGTTGACGTGACACGGCTGAACGAATTCGCTAATCTCCGAGCTTCCCGCCTGTTGCAGACCGACATCGACGTGCTCATCGTGGCGATTCTGGCATCCAGCGGATTTGTTTTCTCAAACAGCCATCTGATTCTACAGCCAGAAGCCGGTGTCGATGCAAACTCGAGTTCTCGTGTGGGGATGCGCCGCGATTTTTCTGCTCGGCGCATCGGCGGTGCTTACATTGTTCCTATTGGCGATGTGGTCGCGACGCTCGCCATCACCCCGCGGCGCGCCGTCGTCGCACCGGCTGGCCGATTGTCCCGGAGCGCCCAACTGCGTCTGCAGTCAGGCGACGCGCGACTCTCGTACGATCCCCGCGTTTGAATTTGCGGGCGAAGCCGCGGCTTCCATGCAGAAGTTAATCGGCGTTCTCAACATGCAGTCTCAGGCGACGATCGTCACGCGCAAACCCGATTATCTGCATGTTGAATTCCGCTCGCCATTTTTCGGGTTCGTCGACGACGTGGAATTTCTCGCGGATGAAGCGGCAAACGTCATTCACGTCCGCTCCGCATCGCGCATCGGCTATTCCGACGGCGGAACGAATCGCAGACGCGTCGAGATGCTGCGGGCGTTGTATCAAACGGGGAAATAGGCCCGAAAATTATTCCGAGACGGGCGGAACATCCTGCGGATAGAGCAGCAGGCGGTCGTGCGTCAGCAAGATCACGTCCTTCAAGCCGTCCCCCGTCACGTCGATGACGGCGGCTTCGCGCGGCTCGGCGGCGATCGATCCTTCGCCCCCCGCGAAGCTCTTGGTTTCGAAGACTTTAAACTGCATCACATGCTGCAGATTCTCGCCGTCGAAGCGGACGATCTCGACCATCTGACTGCGGGCGTCGAGCAGGGTCAGGTCGGTGATGCCGTCGCCGTTCAGATCGCCCGCCACCACGTCGACGAAAAACGTATCGTTGGTTTTAGTCTCGAACGTCGCCAGATCTTCGAGTTGATAATCGGTCCGCGACGAATACAGCACGGCGAACCGTTCGGTGCCGAACAGCAGCAAATCGGGGCGGTTGTCGGCATTGAGATCGGCGACGCGGGCGCTGCGGAACGGGAAATTCCCCAAGTCGACTTCCTCCCACGGTTCATAGATCGACTCGCCTTTTTTCAGGATGCGAATTTTTCGCACGCCGGTGTCGATCATGACGATCTCGTCCCCGGGCTCGCCGTCGAGATCGAGCATCGCCACGCCGTTGATCTGCGTATTCGAATCGAGGGCGTTGTACTGGTCGACCACCTGCCATTGATTTTGTTCATCCAGCCGCAGATGGCGGGCGAAACTTTTCTGCGCCGACAGCACCGAGGCGTTGTCTTGCGGCACGGTGAACAGCGAACCGGGACTCGCTTCGCCGAGCCCGATCCCGGAACCCGTTTTCACCGGTTTGAAGCTGCCGTCGTCCTGACCGAGCAGCAGATCGGGCGTGCGGTCGCTGCTGAAGAAGACGAGAAGATCGTGATGCCCATCGAGATTCGCGTTCAGCCGTAACAGCGAAACCGGTTTGGAGCTCAGCTCGACCGTTAACTCCTCTTGTCCCGCCAACTGGAGGATGTTCCACTCCCCCTTCGCATCCTGCTGCCGGACCTGCAAGGCATATTTCTTTCCGGAGGCATCGGCCGTCAGCACGACGATTTCGTCCCCGCCGTTACCGTTCAAATCGGCGGCTTCCACCGCCAACGGCTGGCCGTCAAACGGAAGCGGCGTGGGAAACGTCAGCCGGCCTTCCTCAAAATGACTGATCGCCAGCACTTGTTCCTTGGGGCTCAGCGAGACCAACACCGGTTTCTGCTCGATCCCCGCGACGTACCGAATTTGATTGACGCCCATCAGGCTGGGATACGACGTTCCCAGGTCGAGTCCCAGATCGGGGAACTGGCGATACACCATCATCTGCGCCGCTTCGGGCGAAGAGACGATGACGTCGATCAGCCCGTCGCCGTCGACGTCGCCGGTCGTGATATCGCGGTCGCGTCCCCCCTGCGAGCCGAAACCGTACTGCACCAGCCGGGCGGGCAGATCGCCCTGTTCCTTCTTCTGCGGCCGCAGCGCCGAGACCGTCAGCCGGCCGGTCACCGAATCGATCGATAACACTTCGGCCCCCGGTTTGTCGTCGACTTCCGCGAGCGTGATCGAACGGGGTCGATGCAGATCGAAACGGCTTTCGGGACCGAGATGTCCCTGCGGCGTCTGAATGCGGGCGCACAAATACCGATCCTGTCCATCCTCGGCGAGGTAGGTGAGATCCTGCCGGCCGTCGCCGTTCAAATCGGCGATTTGTGCGAGACCGAGTTTGTCGGAGGTGTTCATCATCACGACGGGCGTGTCGAACTTGCCGTTGGCCTGCTGATAGAAAAACGTCGTCTGATCTTTTCCCAGCACGACCAGGTCGTCGCGTTTGTCGCCGTTGAGATCGCCGGCGGCGACGGTCCATTGCACGGGGAGCACGCCGGGAATCCGCCACGTTTCGCGTTTGCTCCATTCGCCATCGTCGGATTGATAGCGGACCACGAGCTGATCCGGAACCGCGAAATACGCGATGTCCAACCGGCCGTCGCCGTTGAAATCTCCCTTAGCCAGCGTCGAGAGTTCTTTGTTGACGGAGATTTTCTGATGGTCGAACCGCAAGTCGCTGCCGAATTCGTTGACCTTGGTCGGCAGCTTCTGTTCCGTCTTGGCGAGTTCCTCTTTCGACCGCTGTACGAGCAGATCGATGCGGCTGTGGCTGTTGTCGATCAGAATCAGATCGGTCAACCCGTCGCCGTTGAAATCGCCGTGCAGCATGTTCGCCGACCGCTGCGCCAGCTTGAAGATTTCAAGCGGCTGAAAGCCGTAATACTGCGAGAGGTCGCTCGCGTCGTCCTGCGCGCGAACGCCGACGGCCGCGATCAGACTGATGAAAACGATTGCCGGTATGAAACGTCGAATGGAAAAAAAACCAGCGTGGCGGATCGTCCGCATAATCGTTGCCCTTTGAATTCCAAGGCGACATTCATCGCGAAAAATTATTCGATCGTGATCAGGCACGGCATGAGCGTCCAACGCGTCTCGGTGGCACTCAATCGCAACAGCGGCACGATGTCGCGCAGCAACGGCAGCTTCTTCGTCCATTCCGGAAGCTGAGCGCCGGCGGCGGATGTCCGCGACAGCACGTTGAGAGACGCCGGCATCCGCACGTCTTCGTCGATCGGCCCGAGCAATTGTTCGAGCGGACTGACCGCGCGGGGCAGGTGCAGTTCTTCGGTCTTCTCGTCGGCGCCGATGTTCGCCAACTCGCGGGCCTTTTGCATCGCAGCGTGCAGCGTTCCCAGTTCGTCGACGAGACCGATCTTCACTGCGCTCGTGCCGGTGTAGACTCGGCCGCGGGCCAGTTTTTCGAGTTCGGGCTGTTCCATCTTGCGTCCCAGAGCGGCTTTCCCGGTGAACTGGTCGTAAATCGCGTACAGCAGCTTGGTCATCGCGGCTCGTTCGGAATCGGAAAACTTGCCGCTGCTGGTGAACAGCCCGCTGTTGGCGCCGCGGCTGAGAACGGTCGTCTTCATGCCGATTTTGTTATACAGCCCTTCGATCGCCAGTTTGCCGCCGATGACGCCGATCGAACCGGTGATCGTGCCGGGCTCGGCATAGATATAGTCGGCTCCCATCGCGATGTAGTATCCGCCGCTCGCCGCGACGTCACCCATGCTGGCGACGACCGGTTTGTCGAGTTTTTCGAGGGCGCGCCACATCAAGTCGCTGGCGAGGGCGCTGCCGCCGGGGCTGTCGATTCGCAGCACGACCGCTTTGACCGAATCGTCGTCGCGGGCCGTTTCGATCGCTTTGATGATCGTCTCCGATCCCATCGCCTCGCTGCCGAGAATGTCGGTCGTGCTCTTGCCGGTGACGATCATGCCCGTGGCATGAATGACGGCGATTTTCGGCGTCCGCGTTTTCCGCGGAGTGCTGTCGACTCCCGTCAGCAGATTCATCATGTTCATGAAGCCGGCGAATCCGGTGAAATCGGCATCCATCCGGCTCTTGCCGTAACGCTGCACGATTTGGATTTCTCGTTCGTCTCCTTCGGGCTTAAGCAGCGTATCGAGTTCGTCCTCGTAAGCGACGTGGTCGATCAAGCCGAGTTCGAGCGCCTCTTTCGCCATGAACGGACCCTGGTCGATCAGCTCCTTCACGCGATCGGGTTCGAGCTTTCGCGACTCGGCGATGATGCGGACCACTTCATTAAAGTTGTCGTCGAGAATCGCTTCCATCTCCTCGCGATATTCGGGGCTCATCTCGGTGCGGGTGTACGGTTCGGCGGCCGATTTGTATTCGCCGACGCGGAGCAAATCGAATTCGACGTTCAGCCAGTCGAGCAGTTCCTTATAAAAGGTGACTTCCATCCGCAGGCCGACGATCATCAGCGTCCCCGATTCGGGGATCACGATTTCATCGCAGGCGGAGGCGAGCAGATAATCTTTGGTCGTCCCTTCATCCATCCAGGCAACGACTTTTTTCCCCTTCGCGCGAACTCGCGAAATCGCTTCGCGGAGTTCGTTGAGCTTCCCGAATCCAATCGTCGGCTGCTTGATGTGCAGGATGATTCCCGTGATGTTTTCGTCCGCTTCGGCTTTTTCCAGCCGTTCGAGCGACTTGCTGAGCGTCTCGGTCAGCTCGCCAAAGATGCCCGGCGCGGCGGTTCCATCCGAATAATCGCCGGTGATTTCGAGATGTCCCCATTTGATTGGCTTCGGTTTTTCCTCTTTTTTCTGCGCGTAAGCGGGGGCGTTGACCAGAAACAGTGCAGCCAATGCGAGGCACAACAGTCGAGGGCGCGAGCGACACATGGATTTCATAAAAATCGACTCCTGTCGGAACACCGACGTGCGAGTTCGCAATTCACCACGCGCAGCGCGATCGGCACCAAGCTGCGCACGTGTGGGATGGGGACGTATACGTACGATGTCAGTCTAGGATGTCGCCCCCCGATGGTCAATGGCGGACAGGGCGAATGATGAACGCGGAATGATGAATGCGGATGCAGAATGAAGAGCCAGACATCGCGAATCGGCGGGCTTTCATTCTGCATTCATCATTCTGCATTCATCAATCAAAAAGATAGCTCACCGATTCGTTCCGATGAATTCGCCGGATCGCCTCACCCAACAGCGGGGCCACGCTCACTGTCCGCAGATTCGGCAACTGCTGCTCGGGCGACAACGGCAGGCTGTTCGTCACGACAATCTCCTTGATCGGGGCCTCGCGCAAGCGCTGCGTCGCCGGGCCGCACATGACGGCGTGCGAGGCGCCGACGTAAATCGCCGAGGCTCCGTGAGCCTTAACGACGTTCACCGCCCCGACGATCGAACCGGCGGTCGTAATCATGTCGTCGAACAGAAACGCGACTTTCCCCTCGATCGGCCCGCCGATGAGATTCGCCTGCTTCGTTTCGGTCGCACTCGATCGCCGTTTGTCGACGATGGCGAGACTCGTCCCCAGCGTTTCGAGGTGTTGCAGCGAGCGTTTGATCCCCCCTTCATCGGGACTGACGACGACGCATTTCTCCTTCGGAATCCCCAGCGACTGAAAATATTCATCGAGAATCGGCGCCGCGTACAAATGGTCCACCGGCAAGTCGAAAAACCCCTGAATCTGGGCGGCGTGCAAATCCATCGTCAGCACGCGATCGGCCCCCGCCTTGGTGATCAGATTCGCCACCAGCTTTGACGTGATCGGCACGCGCCCCGAATCCTTGCGATCCTGCCGCGCGTAGCCAAAATACGGCAGCACGGCGGTGATCCGTGCCGCACTGGCCCGTTTGCAGGCATCGATGATGATCAGCAGTTCCATCAGATTATTGTTAACGGGGGGCCCCGTCGGCTGCACGAGATAGACATCGCGGCCGCGAATATTCTGTGTCAGCTTGACGCTGATTTCGCCGTCGGGGAAATCAGTCAGCTCAATCGCCCCCAGCCCGACGCCGAGAAACTCCGCAATTTCGGACGCCAGCGCCCGATGAGCCCGACCGCTGAAGATCGTGAGTTGATCGTACATGATGGGTGGTTATCCGAGAGACGACATGTCCCGCATGGAGAGAACAGTACGAGTCGACCGGCGAGAAAAGCCGACACCGATCGCAACCCGCATTTCATCGGGTTCGGGGGAAGAATGCAAGAATGGAGCGGCCCGATTCACAAAACCGGTTCAACATGACATAATCACCCGATGAATGAATCGGGCCTTGCGTGCCCTGGCTTCGAGTAAACAAAGAGCAAATCATGTGGAAAGATCTGGTAGAATCACTAACGGACCATTGTTTGTTTTTCACACCGGCGTTGTGGGCTGATGTCACATCGTCTGAAGACAAACTCGGGATTCGATTTCCCGACGAACTGCGCGACCTCCTTTTTCAATCGAACGGCATTGAAGGAGAATATGGACTTGGGCTTGTCTGGCCAGTTGAACGCATTGTCCGCGACAATGATCGCTTTAGAACCAATACCGATTTTCGCGACTTGTATATGCCATTTGATTCGCTGCTCTTTTTCGGCGACGCGGGCAATGGGGACCAATTCGCGTTCTCGATAGTCGGCGGAGCGATTCGACGCACTGACGTGTTCGCGTGGAATCACGAAAACGACAGTCGCCAGTGGGTCGCACCGTCGCTCGCCAAATACGTCGAGTGGTGGTTGAACGGGACGATTGCGTTGTAAACACGCTACTCCGCGGACTTCTCCCGTACAAACGGTATCCCGTGCGACTCCAGCCAGTCGGCGGCGATCTTCTCCAGGGCCTTGTCGCGGTAGCGATACCAGTCCTCAGCGATATTGTGGCGGTGAATCGTGTCCTTGAAGTAACGGAAGGCTCCCTTGCCTCGAATCGATTGCTCCAGATCGTCGCGTACTTTCTCGTCTTGAACGCTCCAGCAGAACTTCTGCATGATCTCGTACTCGTGAATGTCGAACTTGCTCGGCAGCGGCAGGTAATCATCGGACCCGAGAACCTTCGCGGCAATTTTGATCGCCTTCTGCTGCCATTCGGGATAGTCCGAAAGATCGTCGCCGTCGTCGGCGGCTCGCATTTCTTCTTCGCCGATGGTCATCAACTCGCCGGTCTGCTTGTTGAGATACGATTGACTGTCGTCGGACTGCATTTCCATTTCATCGACGACGGCTTTGAGAGAGACGGGGAGGGGCATGATGGTTATCCTTGCGAGAGTATTGCCTTTCGCCAAATGTCGACGGCTGGAGAATCGACGTCGAGCGGCCCGCCGCCTTGATGACTCAAGAATGGACGGAGGAGCCAGATTTCCGGTCCAACATAAAAAAGCTTTTCCCAGTCCGCCATGAACTGTTCGAAACTCGGGCTAATGACAATAACAGGATTATCGTAGTTCTCATGATCGAAATAATCGACAGAAACAATCTGCAGGTCGTCGTCCACCCGGAGGGCGATCACGTCACCGTTAAGGACCTGGATAAACGGAATTACGTTTCGCCAAGGCTGATACATCTTGATGTCTTCTTGGGACGGATTTTCTTTAACTGAATCCCACCAGCGATGAATTCGATGGCTGTCATAGAGTTGCGGCCAAGGAACGCACTCGAACCCTCCACAGAACGATGTTTCGAACTCAAATACCGATTTCAATTCTTGAATGGTGCTCAGAGGTGGCGTCCAGTTCCAGTGCAGTCGACATGCGCTTGCCGACTGTGTGTAGAATTCACGCAAAGGTGCCGGCAAGCCGAATGGAATCGACTTCTCAAGTTCATCCGCTTCGGCTTCGGTGACTGGAGGGCTTGCTGAAATATCGATTCCCCATTGTCCCGGCAACCGGCTAACGGAACGTGCAAATCTTTCACTACGTTGGAGATAGTCAGCATACTTCCCCGTTGGACACACTGTAGCCGTGGTCGATACGCTGGAGGTGCCCGTCGTCATAAGAAGTTCACGAAGGCGTTTTGCACGAGAAAGATCACGACTAGGATCGAGTTGCCCAGTTGTAGGATCGAGCCACGGCGCGAGATTGTCGAGAGTGGGAGGAAGATAGCTGAGTTGTTCCCAAACTGCGAGAAAATCGTTGAAACTGTGACAGATGACATGGCGTTTTGCGGGGTCATCGGCGTGAATGAGTAGAATTGCTCGCGTACTGTCTCTAGATTCGGCCTCTATAGCGATTTTCGCCCCACCGTCCAGTTTCATGATCACGATTCTGCCGGTCGCCCGATCGGGATTATTTAAGCCAACGTTTTCGATGATGGAACGTTTCATGAACTCTTTGGCTTGTTCCGTCATCTGAAACTGTCGCTCAGTAGCTGTGCCAATCTGGGGGATAATAACGTCACGGAACCAGAAACGACTATCATAAAGATTCAGCGGAGAGGGATCACACAAATCACCACCGCCGACGATTTCGCGGTGGCCCGGAAGCAATGCCTCGATTTCTGATTCAAGGTGCTGCGGAGGCAGCCAGCGATAATAGAATGCACACCGACTTGATGCCGTCGACAGAAACGTTTTCACTTCATGCGGAGCGCTACAGCGATCACTCGCCAGCCAGTCAGCGATGTGCTGCGAGGCATTCGCTGGTTGTATTCCATCTTCGACTGCGATCGTGCCTGGCAGCGTCGCAAGATTTCGCAGGAAATCCGACGCCCGTTTTGTCCACGCAGTGTAATCCATGAGTTCGCCTATCTCCGAAGGATATCACTCCCCAATACAATACAACCCCGACGGCGTGCGGATGTAAATATTTCCCTGCGAAATCGCCAGCGAGGCATAACCCGGTTCGCCGATTTCGTTGCGGGCGAGTTCTTCGTACTCGGGGACGTCAGCTTTAATCACCGTCGTCGTCCCCGCTTCGTCGGTGAAGTAGATTTTACCGTCGCCGGCGACCGGTGACGCCGTGAAAGCGCCGTTCAATCGTTTCTGCCATTTGGCATCGCCGGTGTGGGCGTCGAGGCACGTCAAGATTCCCGCATCGTCGACGAGATAATAATAGTCGCCGACGAGAATCGTCGACGGCACGAACGGAGCGCCGCGGTTGGTCTTCCACGCGACGTGCGACTCGGTGACGTCCCCCTCACCGCCGCGGCGAATGGCGAACGTGAATCCTTTCGGGCCGCTGACGACGTACGCCATCCCGTGGCCGAACAGCGGCGTGGGGATGCATTCGCGCTCCAGCCCGGTGATCGTCCATTTCCGTTCGCCGGTGAGCGGATCGTAGGCGTCCATCTTGTGAGAACCCGAGACGAGCAACTCGGCGGGATGACCTTCGCCAGCAGGCAACAACTGTGGCGAGGCCCACGACAACCAGCATTCGGGACGGTCGGCCTTCCAGACGTTGGTACCGGTCGCCTTGTCGATCGCCAGCACGTACGAGTCGCCGTAATGGTCGCACTGCAAAATCAGCAAGTTTTCATGCAGAATCGGCGAACTCGACGCAGCGAAACGGTTCTCGAAGACGCCGTATTCGTTGGCGAGAGAACGTTGCCACATCAACTCGCCTTCGCTCGACAAACAGAAGACGTCGCCGGTGCCGAAGAAGGCGTAGATGAACTCGCCGTCGGTGACGGGGACGGGGGTCGCCATGCTGCTTTTCGAGCCGTGGTAGAGCGTCGGCGCCGTCCCCCAGAATTTGCGTCGCCAGAGTTCGGTTCCCGTCTTGCGATCGAGGCAGATCACGTGCAACGTGTTGAGTCGTTTGCCGTCGGACTCGGTGAGATAGATGCGGTCGCCCCAGATGACGGGGCTGGCAATGCCGAGTCCCGGCAGCGGTGTCTTCCATTTGATATTCTCGGTCGCCGACCACGTCGTCGGCAGATCGGTCTCCGCAGAAATCCCATTCCGCAGCGGCCCCCGCCAGCTCGGCCAATCCTCGGCGTGAAGGGCTGTTGCGCAGGCGAGCAGTGTTACCACAAACGTTGTCAATCGCATGATTATCCTCGATCTCTTATTCGTGATGGGGGGATCGGGTGATGGGGAGGTGGGGGTAAGACGTCTTCTCTCCCTATCTCCCCATCTCCCCATCTCCCCATCCGTATCAATTATTTCTCATCACGATCCACCACGTCAAACCGCACCCCCGCGCCGTCCGGGGTGCAGAGACGCAACTGCATCGACCAGTTGTTCGGCACGTTGGGGTCGCGGTGTTGCGGACCCTGGCAGACTTTGACCAAGATGCGATTGAGACCCGGTTGGAGTTTGACCGACGCCGTAAACCGATCGAGCCGTGTGCCGTTCAGCCATTGCAATTTGCGGACCACCTGTTCGCCGTTGAACCAGACCGTGATATTGTCGTCGGCACTACAGCGAATCTGTGCGGCTAGCGGTTCGTCGGCCTCAACACGCACGACGGCGTATGCATAACTGACAACCGACCCCTCGGGGCCGATGAGTTTGTTGAGATCAAACTGCCCGAACGTGTCCTCGGTATTAAGCTCTTGCCAGCGGAGTTCTTTTCCTGCATCGGTGTACGTCGCCTGCAAATCGACGTTCTCTTCGGGCGGAAAGACTCTGTCGAAGCCCGTCATCCCCTCGGCGTGAAATGGGCCGACGATGCGAAACTTCGTCACGAAACCCATGTGCCGCGGAATGCTGACCTCGACGCCGACCGAACGGAGCCGCTCGGCCGACGCCGTGATCTGTCCGCTCTCCCGCGCATGATCGAACGCTTTTTGATACGCCTCTTTCGCGCCGCCGGTGTCGTTGGCTTCCCGGGCTTTGTCGCCGGCGGCGAGGGCGACGTTGATGGCATCTTCGCGGAACTCGGGGTCGTCAAGCAGCGTCGGAATCAACTGGGGACGTTCGTCCGGTTTGACGGTGTCGAGGAGGTCGAGCACCATCCGCCGGGCCGGGCCGGGGTGTTTCGCGTCGCGGACGTATTCGCAGAACTCATCAATCGGCAACTGCGGTTCGGATTTCGCCATCTCCGCCGTAACGATTTCGTCCCACACGACCCGGCACCAGTTGAGCGAAACCGGATTGGCCTCGTCCATCGACGCCATCAGTTTTGGCAGAATGCTCGTCCCCTCGGCGACAAGTTGTTTACGAGCCGCCCGAGCCGCGGCGGAACCCTCGGCCCCATCACCCACGGCGAGCAGTGCCGCGAGATTATCATCCACGTCGTCAGCAAAGGCGACGTCAACCGATAACGCGCCTATAATAAGGGCGACGAGCGTTGGCAGAAGTTTCATGAGACGTTCCTTTGCGTCGAATGCATCCGGACGAATTGATGGGAATCGATGCTACAGCGGGGAAATCGGCGATGCAAGCCGTGCGCTGAAATTTGCGGTCAACGAACTGGCACGCCGCGCCGAAGTGCATTAGCATCCGTAGTGTGAAAAGAATTGAGAGGGAGATTGGGGGATGGGGTGATGGGGAGTAAAACCGATAGGGTGAATTCTTTCTCCCTATCCCCCGATCTCCCCATCTCCCGATCACGAAGACTGAGGAACTCACCAGCATGCCCAAACCAAAAATCTGCGTCCTCCGCGCACCCGGGACGAATTGCGATCACGAGACGGCGTTTGCCTTCGATCAATGCGGAGGGGAGGCCGAGCCAATGCACGTCTTTCGTCTGCTCGAACGGCCCGAGCGGCTGCGAGATTTTCAGATTCTCTGCATCCCCGGCGGCTTCAGTTACGGCGACGACATCGGGGCCGGCGTGATTTTCGGCGGACAGATGCGGAGCCATCTCGCCGAGGCGATCGGCGAATTCGTGCAAGCCGACAAGCTCGTGCTGGGGATCTGCAATGGGTTCCAGGTGCTGCTGAAAGCGGGACTGCTTCCCCACGGTGCCGCCGGTTGGCCGCCGAAATCTCCCCCCGAACCCGAAGCGACGCTGACGTGGAATCAAAACGGCCGCTACACCTCCGTGTGGGTGAAACTGCACGTCGGCAGCGAGAAATGCGTCTTTCTGCGCGGGATTGACGAGATCGAACTCCCGGTCGCTCACGCCGAAGGCCGCATCGCCGTGCGGGATCATGCGGTCATTTATCAGTGGGAGCAGAACCGCCAGGTCGCGCTCACGTATCAACCGAGGCGCTTCGCGAATGCATCATCGATGGCGCTGGCCGGCGCGGGGGTGGTGGGAGTCGGCGCGGCGGAAGAGAGTGCGGCGGCCGGTCGCGAACTGCTCGCGTATCCCGACAACCCCAACGGTTCGGTGGCGAACATCGCCGGATTATGCGATGCGACAGGCCGCGTGCTCGGCCTGATGCCGCATCCCGAGCGGTTTCTGTTCGCCACGCAACATCCGCAGTGGACGCGGAAAAACCTCACCGGCGAAGGGGAGGGGATGGCGATATTTCGTAACGCGGTGCGGTACTTTGAATGACTTTTCTCCCCTCTCCCAGCGGGAGAAGGGAAAGAAGCGCTCCGCTACGCAAAGCCTTCGCGTCGCGGCTATTGAGTCTCAGGTTGATATTGTCACAAAATGAGACATGGTGAGGGACAA
>JBBECD010000076.1:0-5955 GCA_040881995.1 Planctomycetaceae bacterium | reverse complement strand
ATCGCTAAAATCGCGATCCGGGGGAAGAGCAATCCGCGGGACGCTAAACAGGTACTCCGCTTGGGAACGCAAGGTCTTCGAAGCTCCGCTTCGCTCTGGGTGGAACTAGCGGCTTGTCCGCCAGTGTTCTTCGACGTGAAAGGC
Organism: Planctomycetaceae bacterium; assembly: GCA_040881995.1. Classification (GTDB taxonomy): domain Bacteria; phylum Planctomycetota; class Planctomycetia; order Planctomycetales; family Planctomycetaceae; genus JAQCEJ01. Next base: position 5,811 of record JBBECD010000076.1, on the reverse strand, counting down.
ACACTGCCGGACAAGCCGCCAGTGCCACCCGAAAAGAAAGCGCTCCGCTGCGCAAAGCCTCCGCGTCGCGGCTAAACGGGGATGCCGTTGCCTTTTTCTACCTCTGGCCGCTGGAATGTCCCTCAGCCCTGAATCATCCCAGCAATCTCGGCGAAGTCGGCTTTGAGCGAACGGTACAATTGCCCGTACATCGGATACGCCTTTTGATATTGCCTCATCGCCTTCGCCTGAGTATTCGTCGTCTGTACGACGCGGATCGTTGCCGAGCAGGCTTCGACGACATCTTTGTAAGCTCCCGTCCCGGCGGCGGCGAGGAGGGCGACTCCGTATGCGGGGCCTTCTTCGGCGTTGATGGTGACAACTTTTTGGCCGTAGATGTCGGCTTGCAGTTGTCGCCAGAAGGCACCGCGAGCACCGCCGCCGGAGAGGCGAATCTCGCGGACGGGAATATCCATTCCTTTGATAATCTCGAGACAATCCTTCATGGCATAGGTCGCCCCTTCCATCACCGAGCGAATGAGATGAGGCCGGCCATGCCGCAGGCTCAATCCGATCCACGCTCCACGGGCAAACGGATCGGCGTGCGGCGTGCGTTCGCCCGTGAGATACGGGAGGAAGTAAAGTCCCTCGGACCCCACCGGTGCCTGTGCCGCCTGCTGAGTGAGGAGTTCGTACGGGTCGACCCCTTTTTGCCGGGCGAGTTCGACTTCCGCCTGACCGAGTTGATTGCGATACCATTGCAGGCTTCCGCCGGCGGAGAGCACGACCCCCATCACATGCCAGCGGCCGCGCACGGCGTGACAAAACGTGTGCGCGCGCCCGAGCGGATCGACTTGCATTTCGTCGCTGTGCGCGAAGACCACGCCGCTCGTCCCCATCGTCGCCGAGATCACTCCCTTCTTGACGATGCCGTTGCCGACCGCGCCGGCGGCTTGATCGCCTCCGCCACCGACCACGGGGACGCCCGCGGGCAAACCGAGTTGATCGGCGGCGATCGCACTCAGCGTGCCGCTGACTTCTTCGGACTCATACACGGCGGGGAGCAGTCCGTCATCGAGTCCCAGTCTCGACAGAAGCGGTTTCGACCAGCACCGGTTCTTGACGTCGAGCAGCAGCGTGCCCGAGGCGTCGCTCACTTCGGTGGCGAAGTCGCCGGTGAGGCGATAGCGGATGTAGTCCTTCGGCAAGAGCACCTGCACGGTCTTCGCGAAATTCTTCGGCTCGTGGTTGCGCAGCCAGAGAATTTTCGGCGCGGTGAAACCTGTGAGTGCGGGATTGGCCACGAGCGAAATCAGTTTCTTCCGTCCCCCCGCGCGCTGTTCGATCTCGGCACACTCGGCGGCGGTCCGCTGATCGTTCCACAACAGAGCGGGACGGATGACATTCCCCTTTTTATCGAGAAACACACTGCCATGCATCTGCCCGCTGAGTCCGATCCCTTTGACGTTCTGTGGCTTGAACTTGCCGGTCGACAGGCATTTTGTCACCGTTGCGATCGCGGCTTTCCACCAGTCGCTCGGCTCCTGTTCCGACCAGCCGGGCTGCGGACTCGCCAGCGGATACTCCGCCGACGCCGAGGCGAGAATCGCCCCGCGGTCGTTCATCGCCAACGTTTTGGTTCCGCTGGTGCCGATATCGATACCGAGGTAAACGCCCATGCTGCATGGTTCCATGTTGAGGGGAGTAATGATGTGCCGAGGCGACAGTGTAACATTCACCGCGATGAGTTACAGCCATGTCGTAAATGACGAATGTCGAAATCCGAATGTCGAATCAATGACGAAGCCCGAAGGTGGGAACACATCTGACGAAGCACCGCGATCCCTCTTCACCCCCACGATCCCTCTTCACCCCCACTCTCCCCCTCTACATCAACCGGCAAGGCACACACCGAGGTACGCCCGCGCCCGGTTAATCTCCCCCGTCACCGCAGACGTCGGCTCGAGAATCGGTATCCCGCGCGGGACCGGGTGCATGAAAATCTCCGTCCAGCCGGCGTACTTCATCTCGCAGAGCGTCGCCAGAATCGGCTTGAAGTCGAGCTCGCCGCGGCCGGGCATCTGCAACAGCTCCTGCTCTTTCGGCAGCTTCGTCATGCAGCCCATGCCGTGCTGCCAGGCATAGAACATCGCGATGGCGTCGCCGGCCGTGCGGAGCAAGTCGCACAACAGTTCTTCATCCTGCGGCAGATGATACGGCGCGAACGCGATCGCCAGATTTTTGGTCGGCCGCAGCTCAGCGAGCCATTTGATCGAATCGGGACTCGACAACAAACTCCCGCTGTGATTTTCGATGGCGATCGTCACGCCGGTCTCCTCGGCGACGGCGAGATGCGGCTTCAGCTTCTCGATGAATGCACCGACCGCGGCTTTGAGTTCGGCCCCTTCCAGATCTTTCGGACCGTCGGCTCCCGTGACCATCGTCTGGCATCCCAATCGCTGCGCGAGCTTCATCTCCTCCTGCAACCCGAACGGCCCGAGTTTGTACTGCGTGATGCAACCGAGCGCGACGTCGTGCTCTTTCAGCAGCGCGGCGAATGCCTCTTCCCCCATCTCGTCGAGTTGTTCGCGCTGATTGCCATGCACCTTCGGCCAGATATCAATCGCCGTCGCAGAGATCTTTTTCACTTCGGGAAGAATTTGCCGCACGTCGGTGTAGCCATACATGCACGAGCCCAGGATGTAGTTGAGCTTGAAGTCGTCGTCATCCGCGGCGTGCAGGAAGTGAGGTAAAGCCAACGTCCCGGCGGTGGCGAGGAGCATGTCGCGGCGGGAGATATTCGGGATCATGTCATAGTTCCTCAACTTGGCGGAGCAATGGTCTTCCAGAACTTTAATTCGTGACCTTCCGGGTCGACGACGCGAAAGACGTAGTCTTTTTCGCCGTACTCATTAACGTCCTCAACACGCGGCGGATGCTTGCACGGAACGCCTCGTCTGACCAATTCTTGATAAAGCGAGTCGACGTCTTCGACTGGAAACCAGCATTGTTTGTTGCCAGCCAATTCAGGAATTGACGCATGAAGTCGCACGGTGGTGCGACCGAACCGGACAACTCGTGCCTTTCCGCGAACGGGTTGTGCAAATTGTGGCGAATCGGGTTGAAATCGCTCCTTCATGTTTTCTGCTCGCGATATGTGCAAGAAGCCGAGAGATTCGGTGTAGAAGCGGAGTGCTCGTTCGACATCGGTGAAGTATAAATGCTCAGTGACGTCGCTCACGAAAGAATCCCTCGCTGGCGCTTCGGGCTAGTGACTTTTCCCGGTCCCCGAACCCCGGTTCCCGATTCTTCACACCACCTCATACCCCGCCCGTTGCTCGCGTTTCAGCCACGCATCGGCTTCCTTATCATCGACGAACACTTCATTCTCCGGATCCCACTTGAGCGATCGGCCCAACCGCATCGAAATGTTGCCGAGGTGACACGTGCTCACGCTGCGGTGTTGGCTGACGACGTCCGACACCGGTTGTCGGCGTTCTGCCACGCAATCGAAAAAATTCCCCATGTGATTGATGATCGCGTCGAGTTTTCCCGATCGTTCGGGGCGCGAGAAATTGTCGTGGTCGTAGACGGTAAACTTCTCGCGCGGCAGCGGGTTCGACTTAAGATCCTCCACCGGCTTCCCTTCGATGTCGCCTCGGTTGACGAACAGCCGGCCTTCCGTCCCGGTAAACAAAATCCCGTTGCGGCCTTCGTCGCTGACCGTCATCTCCACGCCGTTGGTGTAGCGATACCGCGCCGAGAAATCGACGGCGACGTTGTAACCGTCAACGACATCGGGAAACGTCGCCGTGCTTTCGATCTCGACGGGAAGCGAATCGATCGCCCACTGCGCGATGTCGAGATGATGGGCGCCCCAATCGGTCATCTGACCGCCCGAGTATTCGTACCACCAACGAAACGTGTAATGCCCGCGCTCTTCGAGATAGGGGACGGCGGGAGTCTGTCCCTGCCATAACTCCCAGTTGAAGTTCTTCGGCGGGTGCCGTTGCGGGAACGGCCCCCCCGTCACATTCTTCCCGAGCACGACGTCGGCTCGCTGCAACGTGCCGATGCGGCCTTGCCGGACCATTTCGACGGCGAGCCGAAAACGATGATCGCTTCGCTGCCACGACCCGACCTGCACGACGCAGCCGGTTTCTGCGACGACTTTGGTGAGCAGTTTCCCTTCATCGATCGTCAGCGTCAGCGGCTTTTCGCAGTAGACGTCTTTCCCCGCCCGGCAGGCGTCAATCACCATTTTGGTGTGCCAGTGATCGGGTGTGGCGATCAGCACCACGTCGACGTCTTTGCGTTGGAGCAGATCACGATAATCTTCGAAGATCGCCGGCGTGCTCCCGAAACTCGCGCGGGCCTGCTCGCGGACATGTTGATCGACGTCGGCGATCGCAACGACGTCGCCATACATGCGAGCCTTCTCGGTGATCACCGACCCTTGATACCGCAGCCCGATCGACCCGATCCCCAGCCGGTTGTTTTTTAGAGGCGGTTTGTCCTGCGATCGTGCCGGGCCCGTAAAAAGAAACGTCCCCCCGGCGAGCGCGGCGGAGTCAGCAAGAAAGTTCCGACGAGATAAACGCGATCGATGCATGACGAAACTCCTGTCGGGGGAGACGATAGTTTCTATAAGGTTAACGTGCAAGACGCGGGATGGCAAAGCCGGCGATTGGAGTTCGGGGTGATGCGGGATCTGGTTCGTTCCTCTTCCTTCTGGCCCTCGACTCTGGTCTCTCGACTCTTTCGTTGCGTTTTTGCGCCCGGCTCTTTATTGTTGATATCAGGACCATCACCGTTCGCAGAACCTTCTGAGAGAGATGCTATGATCAAAATCGACAACCTGTTGAAACTCACCTGTTGCCTGGCGGTCGCTGTGCTCGTGCTCGCCGATTCCTCGACCGAGGCCGGTCGCCGGCGGCGACGCCGCTGCTGCGACGAACAGCCGTGCTGCGGCACGACGCCATCGGAAGAAACCTCCGGCGAAGCGGAAGGAATGTCTCCCGCCCCGGCTCCCGAACCGGAAGAAGCTCCCTACGAAGAAGCAGCCGACGAAGCCGATTTCGTCAGCCTCTTCAACGGCGACAACCTCGAAGGCTGGCAGGGGGCGACCGACGGCTACGAAGTGCTTGAAGGAGGCATCCTCGCGTCGAAGGCCGAGTCGGGCGGCAATCTCTTCACCACCGATGAATACGCCAATTTTGTGCTGCGGTTTGAATTCAAGCTCGAACCGGGCTCGAACAACGGCATCGCGCTGCGGGCTCCGCTCGAAGGCGTTTCCGCCTACACCGGCATGGAGATTCAAGTCCTCGACGACACCGCCGATCAGTACAAAGATCTGCAACCGTATCAATATCACGGTTCGATCTACGGCGTGGTCCCCGCCGAGAAGGGACATCAAAAATCCGTCGGCGAATGGAACGAACAAGAGATCGTCGTCGACGGCAAGCATGTCAAGGTGACGTTGAATGGCCACGTCATCGTCGACGCCAACATCGAAGAAGCGAGCACGCCGGAAACGCTCGACAAGCAACCGCACCCGGGTTTGGAACGCGACACCGGTTTCATCGGCCTCTGCGGCCACGGCGCCCACGTCGAGTTTCGTAATATGCGGGTAAAGACGTTGGATTGATTTGTGTAACTCCCAATCAGGCGAGCCCAGGGCGTAATCCCTGGGTTTCCTCCGAACGGCGCGACCAAACACCCGGAGCTTACGCACCGGGCTCGCCAACATTCAGCCTCTCGACTTTGACCCCTAAGGAGCAGGGCTTCCAAGGTGCAAAATCGTTCAACTGGATAAGCTGGGCTGGATCGGTG